>NZ_JAKGTN010000019.1:0-117446 GCF_021568915.1 Vibrio sp. McD22-P3 | reverse complement strand
AAGTTCGATTTTGGCGCAAGCGAAGCAAGCGCCAAACGCAGCATTGAGCCTACTAGGCTAAGCGTCACCTCAGATGACAAACAAAAAAACCAGAGCTTCGGCTCTGGTTTTTTTTCATTTGGCTTTAGAGCGTTGCAAACACAACTATCCTCCATTCGAATCTCCGATCTAAATCACATTTATCCAATCAATTGAATTAATAGTAAAAAAAACGCCAATTTGTTCTAAAGCTTCTAAATTTATCGCCGTTACAGGGATTGAGAGAAATAAAATCGGATGTGCCAATGTGAGGTGAGAGACACAGAGGCCATCTATCCTAAATGCCTAAGGAGATCAGTATGGCAATTAATGTAAACACGAATGTGTCTGCAATGACTGCTCAGCGTTATCTGAATAACGCAGCAGAGAACACACAAAAATCAATGGAACGCTTGTCTTCGGGCTACAAAATCAACAGTGCGAAAGACGATGCAGCAGGTCTGCAAATTGCGAACCGATTGAATGTTCAAAGCCGCGGCTTAGATATGGCTGTAAAAAACGCAAACGATGGTATCTCTATTGCGCAGACAGCTGAAGGTGCTATGGATGAAACTACTAACATCCTACAACGTATGCGTGACCTATCTCTACAATCTGCAAACGGCTCTAACTCAAAAGCAGAGCGTGTAGCAATTCAAGAAGAAGTGACAGCGCTTAATGACGAGCTAAACCGTATCGCGGAAACCACGTCTTTTGGTGGCAACCGTCTTCTAAATGGCACATACGGTACACAGTCGTTCCAAATCGGTTCTAACAGTGGCGAAGCAGTTATGCTGAGCATGAACGATATGCGCTCTGACAATGCACAAATGGGCGGTTCTTCTTATAAAGCGGCTAACGCGAAAGATGAAAGCTGGACAGTTGGAGCGGGTGCTACTTTAACGATTGACCTAAATGACAAAGCGGGTAACGCAATGACTCAGATTGCTATCACTGGTAAAGAAGGTGATGATATCGAGCAACTTGCAACCTACATCAATGGTCAAACAGACCAAGTTCAAGCATCTGTTGATGAAGACGGTGCTCTGCAAATCTTCGCAAGCAGCAACGGCGAAGCTGATAGTGCTTCACTAACGTTCGGTGGTTCACTAGCGGGCGGTTCTGAGCTTGACCTTTCTGGCGCAGCAAGCGCGGTATCAGTTAATGACATCAACGTTACTTCTGTAGGTGGTGCACAAGAATCAGTAGCTATTCTAGATGCGGCGCTAAAATACGTAGACAGTAACCGTGCAGAACTTGGTGCGTTCCAAAACCGCTTCAATCACGCAATCAATAACTTAGATAATATCAACGAAAACGTTAATGCATCTAAGAGCCGTATCGAAGATACCGATTACGCGAAAGAAACGACGGCAATGACCAAGAACCAAATCCTGCAGCAAGCGAGTACTTCAATTCTAGCTCAAGCGAAGCAATCGCCATCAGCTGCACTTAGCCTACTAGGCTAAAAAAGGCTTACACCTTAGGCAAGTGTGTTGGTGATAGGGTTACTCTATCACCAACTTCCAATTTCAAGCTTATTGCTCAACTAGTTTTACCCCAGTTGGAGTTGGACAATAGAGAAGGTTAGAAACGGGAGAACGAAAGTGGATATCTCATCCTACGCGTCGAACATTCAGCCTTTTGCCTCTTCTAGTGGCACAGAACTTGCTTCGAAAAATACTAATAAAACAACACCGTCAGTTGATACCGATAAAGGCTCACAGCCGAAAAAGGTCAATGAACTGAGAACGGCGGAAAGTGTGGAGTTTTCTAGCCAGAAAACTTCCGAATTGATTCAGAAAATTGCGACCGAGCGTCATGACCTCAATCAGGCAGAACGTGAAAATATGGTCAAACGTCTTGATGAGTTTCTCACCTCAATGAATACGGGATTATCGTTTCGAAGAGATGAAGAATCAGGGCGCGACATCATTACTGTTTATGCGAAAGACAGCGGTGAGATCATTCGTCAGTTTCCAGATCAAGAGCTTCTCGACGTACTAAAGCGTGTTGAAAAACATGGCGCACTCAGCATTGACATGTTGGTGTAGTCGCATCACTAAGATGCAATAGTATTAAATTCGAAGTGGTTTGGTGAATATGGGCCCGATAGGGATGTCTTCAGGCATGGATATCAATTCCATGGTGAGCAAAATAGTCGATGCTGAGCGGATTCCGAAACAGCAACGTCTCGACTATGAGCGTAGCAAAATTGATACCGGTATAAGTGCCTACGGACGACTCAAAGAGTCACTAGATACGATGAAAAATCTTATGGCAAGCTTTCGCCAGGAGAAGGCGTTTGCGCTGAGAAGCGTCAACACCTCCGAAGAAAGCGTTGTCACGGCAACAGCATCTACCGATGCTATTGCTGGCAAATACGCTGTCGATGTATTGCAGCTTGCTCAAAGCCATAAAATCGCTTCGGATGCTATTCCTGAAGATACGAAGTTTGGTCCAGGTAAGCTGCAAATTTCAATGGGTGATGACAGCTTTGATATTTCCCTTCGCAGTAATTCTCGTTTAACCGACGTAGTTCGTGCCATTAACGGCGCGAGTGACAACCCCGGTGTACGCGCATCTATCGTTAAAGACATCAATGGTCCTAGACTCATTGTGGCGGCTAACCAATCAGGGGCTGAACATGCCTTGTTAATTGCTGTAGACGCTGAGCCCGGCAATGATCTCTATCGATTCGAATACAAAACTATTGAGCAGCGCGTTAAAGCGTTGGAGCAAGCTCAGGCTGATGCATTAGCTTTACTAGATGTTCCATCCTCTGAGGAAGATGAAGCTAAGAAAGCAGATGAGGTGAATGAAGCCACTGCTAATGAAGCTTTGGTAGAGGAAAACACCAAGGATGAACAAAGCGCAGAATCTGTCGCGCAAGAGGCAACATCTGGCCGCCCTGAAGACACTATTCCCGGTTGGACAGAAACTGCATCAGGAACCTTAATGGATTCCTATCAAGCGCCAGAGCCGGAGCTTGATAAAAAAGCATTAGAGAAATCGGGTGAAGTCCCGGGTTGGAGTAATACAGCCTCGGGCACTTTGACCGACTCTTATGTAACGCCAAGTGAAGCTCAAGCTCAGCTAGAGCAAGAATTGGCCGATGAAAAAGCGGCCATTGCCCAAGCTGTTGCTGACGGTGATATGACCGAAGCGGAGGCCAAGCAACTAGAGCGTGCCAAGCTATCACCTGAAGAACGTGAGCGTTTAGAAAAAGTAGAATCAGTTCAAGCTGAACTTGCCGAAGCACAGCGATCGCTGCAAATCTACAATGGCATGTCACAAGTCCAAGCGGCGCAAGATTCAAAGGTCATACTCGACGGTATTGCTGAGCTATCAAGTCACAATAATGTCATTGAAGGTGCCATTGAAGGCGTGGATTTAACGTTGAAAGGCACGACCAAGCAAGGGGATCGTCCAGCTGAAATTGGTGTGGAATATGACCGCGCTAGTGTGCGTGCTGATATTGAACAATTTGTTGCCGCCTACAACCAGTTTTATCAAGTGTCCAAAGAGCTTTCTAGTGCAGATCCCACAACTGGGCAAACCGGCCCATTGGCGGGAGATAGTGTGGTGAGAAGTGCGGACTCGCGTTTGAAAAGTGTCTTTTCATCAGCGGTAGAAGGTGCCCCTGAAGGGTTAGAGACCTTAACTGAGTTTGGTGTCACTACGACGCGCCAAGGTAATCTCGAAATAAACTATCAAATGCTCGATAAGCAGTTGAATAATAACTTCAACAAGCTAGGCGAGTTTTTCGGCGGTAATAACGGATTTGCCAAACGCGTCGAAGATGCTATTCACAGTATGACCGGTGCTACCGGGACGATCCGTACTCGAGAGCAAAGCTTAGTTGAACAAAATTATCGACTGAATGACCAACAGGTCAATTTAGACCGTCGCATGGATAGCCTACAGAAACGAACTCACGACAAATTTGCCGCCATGCAAGACGCTACCGGAAAGATGCAGTCGCAATTAGCAGGCATGATGAGTGCGATGGGGGGATAAGCTGATGTCGAAAGTAGGGTCTACTAATTGAGCATATTCAAACAATTAGGTGATTTGGATCACCGTTTACAATCTGTTTTAGAAAATGATGAGTTGGATACTGAAGAAATTCACCTTCTGGTCGATAAAAGAGAACAGATAATCACGAAGTTAATAGCCGCTTGCCAAAGGAATCCGAACCTAAAGCAGAGTGATGAGTGGCTGCAAGTGGAACAGTCGACACGTCGAATTGCGACCCATATGCAAACCAAAACGGATCAATTGGGACTGGAACTTAGAAAGTACCGACATGGTAGAAAGTCCCTACAGCAGTACCAAAAATTTATTTGAGAGGATAGTGATGCGTGGTTCATTACAAGCATATAAGAAAGTATCTGTAGACAGCCAATTGAGTGCTGCGTCACCGCACAAAGTTATCCAAATGCTAATGGGTGGTGCGATAGAAAGACTGATTCAAGCCAAGGCAGCGATGGAACAAGGCAATGTGCCTGTGAAAGGCGAGCGTATCGGCAAAGCTCTAGATATCATCATTGCACTACGTAGTTGCTTGTCTATGGATGATGGCGGCGACATCGCAAAAAACCTCGACCAGTTGTATGAGTTCATGATTGCGCAAATCACAACGGCTAATCACGAAAATAACCCAAAACCAATTGATGATGTGATAGAGATCATACGAGAGATAAAATCTGCTTGGGATCAAATTCCTAGTGATTACCACAACTTAACAGCACAAGAAGTTGGAATCTAAGCGGAATTAACCTCTTAAAGTCAACGTGACAAAGTTGCTATATCAGAATAATGTCAATAGAATAGACGCCATTCCCAGCCTAATGGCGTTTTTTTATATCTAACCACTTGTTTTATAAATTGCTTGTCAATTTTATAAGGTGTTTTTTGGCTTTTGTTAGCTCGGCGTAAAATTGACGAGTGACAAAAAATTGACGCCACTGTGGTTGGTTTTGATCAAGGCATAATTCCTGACTCATGCAAGGCTTAGCTAAACTTCTTGTTATTGCTGATGATCCGCAAATTCGCACTAATCTAAACACCATTTTGGAGTTTGTTGGTGAGCATTGTGTGGCGATTCCATCTACAGACATAAACCAAATCGATTGGTCCCAGACGTGGTCGGGTTGCATCGTAGGTGCTTTGGAAAGCCCAAATCTATCTCAAGTCTTGTTATCGCAGCTTTCGCTGTCTAATCATGTTCCTTTGCTGGTGACGAGTGAATTTACCGGCGCGGTTGAGCCACTTTCCAACTTTGTTGGTGAGTTAGAACTCCCTCTCAACTACCCTCAGCTAAGTGATGCGCTGCGTCATTGTCGCGAGTTTTTGGGGCGTAAAGGCGTTCAGGTTCCGTCGAATCTTCGTAAAAATACACTATTTCGTAGTTTAGTTGGACAAAGTCCTGGCATACAGGAAGTTCGTCATTTGATTGAACAGGTCTCTGGTTCAGAAGCGAACGTGTTGATTCTGGGTGAGTCAGGCACGGGTAAGGAAGTTGTTGCTCGCAACATCCACTACCATTCAACTCGTCGTAGTGGGCCGTTTGTTCCAGTGAACTGCGGAGCGATTCCGCCGGACTTGCTAGAAAGTGAGTTGTTTGGTCATGAGAAAGGCGCCTTTACGGGGGCGATTACTTCTCGTAAAGGGCGTTTTGAGCTTGCCGATGGCGGTACCTTATTCCTTGACGAAATTGGTGATATGCCAATGCCGATGCAGGTCAAGTTACTTCGCGTATTGCAAGAGCGCGTGTTTGAACGCGTTGGCGGCAGTAGCGTGATTAAAGCCAATGTTCGCATTGTTGCCGCAACGCACCGCGATCTTGAAAGTATGATCCAACAGGGTGACTTCCGCGAAGACTTGTTCTATCGCTTAAATGTTTTCCCAATTGAAATGCCATCGCTTCGAGAGCGCAAAGAAGACATCCCTCTGTTGTTGCAAGAACTGCTAGCGCGTATGGAGGCAGAAGGGGGGCAACCTATCTGTTTCGCCCCTCGCTCCGTTAATTCGTTAATGGAACATGATTGGCCAGGTAACGTTCGTGAACTTGCCAACCTCGTTGAACGTATGGTGATCTTGTATCCAAATAGCTTGGTGGATGTGAATCATCTTCCGGTTAAATATCGTTATAGTGATATCCCTGAATTCCAGCCAGAAATGAATGCGTTCAAGACGATTGAAGAACAAGAGCGTGATGCGCTCGATAGTATATTCGCGGAAAACTTTACCTTTGAAGAGCCTGAACTGGAAAGTCACAATGCACCTCAATCGTTGCCTCCTGAAGGTGTTAACCTGAAAGAAATGTTGGCCGACCTCGAAGTGAACATGATTAGCCAAGCTTTGGATGCTCAAGAAGGCATCGTTGCTCGTGCTGCTGATATGCTCGGTATGCGTCGTACCACCCTTGTTGAAAAAATGCGTAAGTATAACTTACACCGCTAGATTGGAGCTGTTTGTGATGTGATTTAAGTCACGCTCAATTTGCTATGACAATTTATTGACGCGATTAACTTGTTGAAATATATAGACTTAAGCTCGGCATGCTTTTTGCATTTTCGGGCTTAAGTCTTTTATGGACTACGTATTTCTGCGAGTCGTATTGAGAAGGAACATCTCGTAAATGGATCAGTTGGCAACGGGCGAATCACAACAAGATGAGCAATCAAGCTCACACTTAGATTCCTTGGAATCGCAAGTAGAACGATATCAGCAGGTTATAGAAGCGATGCCTGCAGGTGTCATTTTGTTGGATACACAAGGTGTGGTCAGGGAAGCGAACCCAGAAGCGCACCGTATTCTCGATATTCCCCTTGTTGGCCAAAAATGGTTTCATCTGATTCAAGTGGTTTTTGACCCCAAAGAAGATGATGGTCATGAGGTCTCTTTGCGCAATGGCCGCAAGGTTCGATTGGCTATTTCCGCTTCCTCAACTGGACAGTTGATTCTCATTACTGACCTCACTGAAACGCGCTTGCTGCAATCAAGAGTCAGCGATTTACAGCGCTTATCATCTTTGGGAAGAATGGTTGCTTCACTCGCACATCAAGTTCGCACGCCGTTATCCAGTGCTATGTTGTATGCCTCTAACCTTGGTGCGCCTAACCTTCCACAACCTACTCGTGAACGCTTTCAAATCAAATTGGTCGACAGACTTCATGATCTTGAGAAGCAGGTTAATGACATGCTGTTGTTTGCAAAGGGGGGCGACAATAAGGTCATAAAGCCATTTACCCTAAAACAACTGGTGGATGAGTATCAGCCGATGGTCGAGACCACACTAAAAAGCAACAACATCGATTATTGTTTAGAAGTAGAGCAAGACGAAGTAGCGCTGCTGGGTAATGTTAATGCGGTTGCCTCTGCCTTGAGTAACCTTGTACTTAATGCCGTGCAAATTGCTGGTAAAGGGTCGCAATTGGATGTGTTTTTCCGTCCAGTTAATAACGAATTAAAAATCTCTGTCCAAGATAGCGGGCCAGGCGTACCTGCTGAACTGCAACAGAAAATAATGGAACCGTTTTTCACTACTCGTTCACAAGGCACGGGTCTTGGTCTTGCGGTAGTGCAAATGGTTTGCCGTGCTCATGAAGGACGGCTTGAATTGATATCAGAAGAGGATGATGGCGCATGTTTTACCATGTGCTTGCCATTGGCAACGTCATCTCAAGAAGTAACAAATGAAGGAATAAGCTGATGGCTCAAAGCAAAGTACTTATCGTAGAGGATGATGAAGGTCTTCGCGAAGCTCTCGTCGATACATTGGCCCTTGCAGGTTATGAGTGGGTGGAAGCCGATTGCGCTGAAGATGCTCTAGTGAAGCTCAAAACTCAGCCGGTAGATATTGTTGTTTCCGATGTACAGATGGCGGGGATGGGCGGTTTAGCACTCCTGCGAAACATTAAGCAGCATTGGCCCAATTTGCCTGTGTTGTTAATGACAGCTTATGCCAACATTGAAGATGCCGTCGCAGCCATGAAGGAAGGCGCGATTGATTACATGGCGAAACCTTTTGCGCCGGAAGTGTTGTTGAATATGGTCAGTCGTTATGCGCCAGTGAAGTCAGATGATAATGGTGATGCGATTGTTGCGGATGCTAAGAGTATTCAACTGCTTACTTTGGCTGAAAAAGTTGCTAAGACTGACGCCAGTGTCATGGTGCTGGGGCCAAGTGGCTCAGGTAAAGAAGTCATGTCACGCTATATCCATAACAAATCGCTACGTGCGGACGGTCCTTTTGTTGCAATCAACTGTGCGGCGATTCCAGACAACATGTTAGAAGCGACCCTATTTGGCTATGAGAAAGGGGCGTTTACCGGCGCTATTCAAGCCTGTCCGGGGAAATTTGAACAAGCTCAAGGTGGCACCATTTTGCTCGATGAGATCAGTGAAATGGATTTAAACCTTCAAGCTAAATTACTTCGCGTACTACAAGAGCGTGAGGTAGAGCGGTTAGGCAGTCGTAAAAGCATTGCGCTAGACGTTCGTGTATTGGCGACCAGTAACCGTGATCTTAAACAATATGTTCAGGAAGGTAACTTCCGTGAAGACTTATATTATCGCTTAAATGTGTTCCCAATTGCGTGGCCAGCTCTTTGTGATCGTTCTGGAGATATTGCGCCTTTAGCCCGTCATCTAACCGAGCGCCACTGTAAGAAATTGGGAATGCCAGTGCCAGAATTTGGTCAGGCAGCATTAGCAAAACTCATGAGCTATCCGTGGCCGGGTAACGTTCGCGAGCTAGATAATGTGGTGCAACGCGCTTTGATCTTATGTGACGAGTCAACCATCTGCGCTGAGCATATTCTATTAGAAGGTGTGGACTGGCAAGACGCATCGAGCTTACAACAAGTGGTGTCGAGCCCTGAGCAAGTTGCACCGGAGATTGCTCCTGTTGCTCAGGTTTCAAGTGACGTGATGGGTCGCAGTGCAGCATCGAGCGAAGGCTTGGGTGGTGAACTTCGAGATCAAGAGTTTTCAATTATTTTGGAGACGCTGAAAGAGTGCGAAGGTCGCCGTAAAGAAATGGCGGAGAAACTTGGTATTAGCCCACGAACCTTACGCTATAAGTTAGCGAAGATGCGCGATGCTGGTATTGAGATCCCGAGCTAAGATGTGTCCTAAAGTGTTGGTTTAGAGCTAACACTTTAGGTTTAAACCATGGCATAATTTTTGCAATTTTCAGGAAAGAATCAAGATATTGTAAGGACACTGTCAAAAGATTGACGGCGATTGATAAAGCATGAAAGTAGACGGATTACACAATGAAATGCAGACCATGATGTTGGAAGCGGCCAACTCTAAGCCTGCAGCAAACGCCCATCAGGTTGGTGCTAACTTTGGCGACATGCTTTCTCAAGCGGTGAACAACGTGAATGGTCTTCAAAAATCATCCGGTGATCTGCAAATGCGTTTTGACCGAGGGGATGCTGATGTCTCTCTTTCTGATGTCATGATCGCTCGAAACAAGTCTAGCGTCGCCTTTGAAGCAACCATTCAAGTGAGAAATAAGCTTGTAGAAGCCTATAAAGAACTCATGAATATGCCCGTTTAATCTAGGTAGTAAAAAGTAGTGGCTCAAGAAAATCAATCGACAGACGTAGCGTTAATGGATAGTGGCTCAGATACCGCAATGGTGACGAGCTCAGACATCGCCGCAGAAAGTCAAAATCCAGACATCAACGAGAAAAGCAGCTCTAAGTTTGACTTAGCCGTAGGCGATCTCGATCTTCTCAGACAAATCGTCCTAGTTCTGTCTATCTCTATTTGTGTGGCGCTCATCGTGATGTTGTTCTTCTGGGTTAAAGAACCAGAGATGCGTCCGTTAGGTGTATATGAGACCGAAGAGCTTATTCCAGTTCTTGATTACCTTGACCAGAAGAAAGTGCAGTACAAGTTAGAAGGTAATGCACTTAGTGTTCCTGCGAGTGAATACAATAACCTCAAACTTGATATGGTGCGTGCAGGAATAAACCGCGCATCAAATACCGGTGACGATATCCTGATGCAGGATATGGGATTTGGTGTTTCTCAGCGTCTTGAACAAGAACGTCTTAAGCTAAGCCGCGAAAGGCAATTAGGTAAAGCTATTGAGCAGATGAAGCAAGTGCGCACCGCTCGCGTGCTACTGGCGCTGCCAAAACAAAGTGTTTTTGTTCGCCATAATCAAGAGGCATCCGCTTCAGTCTTTCTCACTCTAGCAACAGGTGCTGTATTAAGGCAGCAAGAAGTTGACTCTGTTGTGGATATGGTAGCGAGCGCCGTACCGGGCATGAAGCCATCACGTATTACCGTTACTGATCAGCATGGTCGCCTATTGAGTTCAGGCTCTCAAGATGCAGCTTCTATGGCGCGTCGAAAAGAGCAAGAGTTAGAGCGAAATCAAGAGCAAGCGCTACGTGAAAAAATCGATTCGGTATTGATTCCAATTCTTGGCTTAGGTAACTACACCGCTCAAGTTGATATTGAACTCGACTTTAGCGCCGTCGAGCAAACGCGTAAGCGCTTTGACCCTAATACGCCAGCAACTCGAAGTGAATACACCTTAGAAGACTACAACAACGGCAATGTTGTGGCTGGTGTGCCGGGTGCACTTAGTAACCAGCCACCCGCTGATGCCTCTATTCCTACTGATGTCGCGCAAATGAAAGATGGCTCGATCATGGGGCAAGGTTCAGTTCATAAAGAAGCGACGCGTAACTTCGAACTCGATACCACGATTAGTCACGAGCGCAAACAAAGCGGTGTAGTAAATCGCCAGACCGTAGCGGTTGCAATCAAAAACCGTTCAAGCGTGAACCCAGATACTGGTGAGGTCACTTACCAGCCGCGTTCAGAGAGTGAATTGGCGGCAATTCGACAAGTACTTATCGGTGCTGTTGGTTTTAATGAAAACCGTGGTGATTTACTCAATGTTTTGAGTATGACGTTTGAAGAGCCTGCCGCCGATCTATTACCGGATGTACCAATCTGGGAGCACCCTAATTTCAATGATTGGATTCGCTGGTTTGCGAGTGCCTTGGTGATCATCGTCGTGGTCTTTGTTCTAATTAGACCAGCAATGAAGAAGCTGCTTAACCCAGCAGCTCAGGAAGAAGACGACCAGCTTTATGGCCCGGATGGTCTGCCGCTTGGCGCCGACGGCGAAACCAGCTTGATTGGTACTGATATTGACGGCAGTGAGTTGTTCGAATTTAGTACCGGTATTGACCTACCAAACCTACACAAAGACGAAGATGTGCTTAAAGCAGTACGAGCTCTGGTGGCGAATGAGCCGGAACTCGCGGCACAAGTTGTTAAAAATTGGATGGCTGAAAACTAATGGCAAACGAGATCGTGGCAGCAAATGGCGGCCAACTTGCAGAAACCAGTGTCGACATTTCTAGCATTGGCGGAGATGAAAAAGCGGCTATTTTGCTACTCAGTTTGAATGAATCCGATGCGGCCAGCATCATTCGTCATCTTGAACCTAAACAAGTTCAGCGTGTGGGTAGTGCGATGGCGAAAGCCAGCGATCTGAGCCAAGACAAAGTGGGGGCGGTTCACCGTGCCTTCTTAGAAGATATCCAGAAGTACACCAATATTGGTATGGGTAGCGAAGACTTCATGCGCAATACCTTGGTAGCTGCATTAGGTGAAGATAAAGCCAACAACCTTGTGGACCAAATCCTTCTGGGAACAGGCTCCAAAGGTTTGGATTCATTGAAATGGATGGATCCGCGTCAAGTTGCCAGCATCATTGTTAACGAACACCCACAAATTCAAACTATCGTACTTTCTTACTTGGAAGCTGATCAATCAGCAGAAATTCTTTCTCAGTTCCCTGAGAGAGTTCGTCTTGATTTGATGATGCGTATTGCGAACTTGGAAGAAGTTCAGCCGTCTGCCTTAGCAGAACTGAACGAAATTATGGAGAAGCAGTTCGCAGGCCAAGCAGGCGCTCAAGCCGCGAAGATTGGCGGCCTGAAGGCGGCTGCGGAGATCATGAACTACCTCGACAACAACGTCGAAGGGATTCTTATGGATCAAATTCGCGACCAAGACGAAGATATGGCGACTCAGATTCAAGATCTTATGTTTGTATTCGAGAACCTTATCGAAGTGGACGACCAAGGTATCCAAAAGCTGCTTAGAGATGTACCGCAAGACGTGTTGCAACGTGCTCTTAAAGGTGCCGATGATGCGCTTAAAGAGAAGATTTTCGATAACATGTCGAAACGTGCTGCTGACATGATGCGTGAAGATATTGAGGCGATGCCACCTGTGCGTGTTGCTGATGTAGAAACGGCACAGAAAGAAATTCTCACGATTGCTAGACGAATGGCGGACAACGGTGAGCTGATGCTTTCTGGTGGCGCAGATGAGTTCCTATAAAAACTCATAACATATTCATTTGGAAAACTTTCTTAAGAATAAAAGGGAAGGCTTGATGTCTGGAGATAGAAAACGTGGCTTTTTGCGTCCGTCAGAAGACAATACCATAGAGTCAGCTCATTCTTGGGGGTTACCAGATTACACCTCACAAACTAATCAACATGCCAAAGAGACCGCGCTTAACTACGATCCTAGTTGGGCTCCTCTAGAAGAAGCACCAGCTGAAGAAGAGCCTTTGATGCTCACTGAAGAGCAGATTGAGCAGATCAAACAGGGTGCTTATCAAGAAGGCTTGTTCCAAGGCCAAGAAGCCGGTTTTAAACAAGGCTACGACAAAGGCAAGGAAGAGGGAACTCAAGCAGGACATGCCGAGGGACTTGAGTTAGGCAAAGCAGAAGGCGTTGCCGCTGGTGAAGAGTACATTAAGCAGCAGGTTGAAGTCTTCATGAACATTGCGAACCAATTTGCTCAACCGTTAGAGCTAATGAACAACCAAGTTGAAAAGCAATTGGTCGACATGGTGCTCGCGTTGGCCAAGGAAGTGGTGCATGTTGAGGTACAAACCAATCCGCAAGTCATTCTCGATACCGTCAAGCAATCGGTCGACGCGTTACCGATTGTTGGCCATGCAATTACGTTAAAACTCCATCCGGCTGATGTTGATATTATCCGTGCCGCTTATGGTGATGAAGAGCTTGATATTCGCAATTGGACGCTTGTTATTGAACCGTCACTCAATCGTGGTGATGTATTTATCGAAGCGGGTGAATCGAGCGTGAGTTACAAACTCGAAGAGCGTGTGAAAAGCGTATTACAAAGTTTTTGTGGAACCAATCGCCATCAGGGAGGCGAGTGATGCAAGCACTTGCCGAGCGACTGGCCAATTACAAAGTTGAAGGGCATAAGTCTCGCGCGATTGCTTCTGGCAAACTGGTTCGTGTTGTTGGATTAACACTCGAAGCCATCGGTTGCAAAGCACCCATTGGTAGTGTCTGTAAAGTGGAAACCATGCACGGCGAAATGGACGCCGAAGTGGTAGGTTTCTCCGGTGAACACTTGTATCTAATGCCAAGTGAACAGATTACCGGAGTTCTTCCTGGCGCTCGGGTAACGCCAATGACTTCTGATGCTGGACTTCCAGTAGGAATGGAACTACTCGGTCGAGTGATTGATGGAGTGGGAAACCCGCTTGATGGACTGGGTGAGATCTATACTGACCAACGCGCGTCGTTCAATGCTGAACCTATCAACCCGCTAGCGCGTAAACCCATCTCTGAACCACTTGATGTTGGCCTTAAAGCCATTAATGGCTTATTGACCGTTGGCAAAGGTCAGCGTATTGGTCTTTTTGCAGGTTCAGGTGTTGGTAAGTCGGTCACGCTAGGTATGATGACTCGTGGTACGACGGCACAAGTGGTTGTGGTGGGACTGATTGGTGAACGTGGCCGAGAAGTTAAAGAATTTATCGAAGAGATTCTAGGGACATCGGGTCGTGAGCGTTCGGTGGTCGTTGCAGCACCAGCTGATGCGTCACCACTTATGCGCCTGAAGGGCTGTCAAACCGCTTTAACCATTGCCGAGTATTTCCGTGATCAAGGGCTCGATGTCTTACTTCTGATGGATTCATTAACTCGTTTTGCGCAGGCGCAGCGTGAGATTGCGCTTTCAGTAGGTGAGCCACCGGCAACCAAAGGTTATCCGCCATCGGTCTTTGCCAAGCTCCCCGCTTTAGTTGAGCGAGCGGGCAACGGTGATGTGAATCAGGGCTCCATTACTGCATTCTTCACTGTGCTTACTGAAGGGGATGATTTACAGGATCCTATCGCTGATGCGGCGAGGGCGATTTTGGATGGTCATATCGTTCTGTCTCGTGAAATGGCAGATGCTGGTCACTATCCAGCCATTGATGTGGAAAAATCGGTGAGTCGTGTTATGCCACAAATCACGGATGATCAGCATGTACTAATGTCTAAAGCTGTTAGGCAGGTGCTATCGGTTTGTCGCAAAAATCAAGATCTGGTATCCATAGGCGCTTACAAACCGGGAACTGACCCTGCTATTGATAGCGCCTTTACGCTGAAACCTAAGCTTGACCAGTACTTGCAACAAAGTATGCGTGAAACGGTGCCATACGATATGTGTTTGGGTATGCTTAAACAACTGTTGCAGGTAAACTGATTCGGTTATGGATAATGCGCTCGATTTTCTTCTAGAACAAGCCAAAGACAGCGAGCAACAAGCGGTCTTAGCCCTCAACAAAGCACGATCAGAGCTTGAAGACTATTACAACCAAGTAAGACAAATTGAGCAGTATCGCCTTGATTACTGTAATCAACTTGTAGAGCGTGGCAAAAGAGGGCTGACGGCGAGTGAGTATGGTCACCTCAATCGTTTTTTGACACAGCTAGATGAGACATTAACCAAGCAAAAATCCGCAGAAAGTCACTTCAAACAACAGGTCGAAGACTGCCAAGATTACTGGCACAATTCTCGTAAACAACGTCGGTCCTATGAGTGGCTTATCGATAAAAAAGCTAAAGAGAAACAACTGCAAGAACAAAAGCTTGAACAAAAACAGATGGATGAGTTTTCTAACCTGCTTTTCGCTCGTCGTCGCTCTGCTCGTTAACCCTATCCTTTAGTAAAACTCACAGTTCGGTACAAATTTTGCATCGATAGATGACATAACTGTAAGCGGCGGCATTTTGCCACCTAGCGTATTTAACTCTTCTTTACGGGCCTTAATGGAATGAGTCTGGCAATTACTAACAACAGTATTTCAGCGACACCAAATGCTAAGTCTAGTGACAACACCACCTTGGTCGATTCCGCCGATAACGCGGAAGAACAGGGCTTTTTTGATAAGCTTAAAAGCGCAATTTCTTCAGAAAATACTGAGGAAAACCAAAAGGTTGAAGGCAAGAAATCAGGCGAAAAGATAACGTCGAGTTCGACAGGTGTTTTATTGGAAGATGGCGCTGAAGTGAGTGATGAGGTAGGAAAAGCCGCTGAGACCACTAAGTCTTCACAAGCCACCCCAGCAACGGTAAAGAGTCAGGCGAATGATGAAGATGTAGAAGGCATTGAAGAGAAGGGTGTCAAAAAAATGGCGGCTGGTGGTGCTATAGCTGTGGGTGATGAGACGTTAAGCTCCGATTCTCAAGGCAGCAGTGTCGAAGCCAAAAAAACCGTGAGCGACAGTGCTGAATTGCTTAATCGTTTAGATGAATCAAACAGTGCGCTAAAGCCCAAATCAACATCAGTTGAGTCTCAAGATGAAGCCAAATTAGCAGGAGCCGCGATATTAGGTACTACAACTGCAAACGCTCGCAACCCTCAAACGATGAATCAAGTTGATGGACACGCAGCATCAATGAGTGGCGACGGCTCGTCAATAGAGAAACAAAGCAAAAATATCGTTGCTCCTGATGGGGTTGTCAGAGAAGCTACCGCCGAAGAATTGGCGGCACTTTCTGCGTCTCAGGGCAATCTTTCACAAACGGGGTCTACGCAAAATAATCCTACACAAGGTAGTGCTTCGCTTTCTGGTGATAACCTCGACGGTTCACACAAATCTAAGGCGGTTGCCGCAGGAACTGCAGCACATTTAGCGTCCGGCCAAGAGGTGAGAGCAACGACGTTTGATGGAGACACAAAAGCTGGCACACAAAACCAAATTGCTTGGTCTAAGCCTGATGCGGAGCAAGGCGGAAAATTAGACGCCAAGACTCTCGCGGCGACGGCTTTTACTGCAGATAAGCTTCATTCGAGTGCAAGTCAAAGTGCTGCTATGGCGACGCCAGCTACCCAGGCAACAGCAGTGCCAATACATAGTGCAACTCAAGCCGGCTCAGAGGGGGCGATGGCCGCAAGTGTATTAGCGGCTAATGCTGCCGCAACCAATCACAATACCAATAATCCATCGTTAACCTCGGGGAATGCAAGTTTAGCTGGCGTGCAAAAACAAAAAGGAGCCGCCAACCTTGGGCAAGCAAATGATGCTCCCGCCGGTATAACGCATGCCGCAGCAGCAGGTGTGACTGCTAATCAACTGCGAGCTGAGCAATCACAAGCACCAACAAACGTACAGTCGCCCCTAGTGCTCACCAAAGAGAACGCGAGTGACCAAGTTGCAGAGCGCGTTCAAATGATGATGGCGAAAAACTTGAAACATGTGGATATTCGTTTAGATCCGCCAGACTTAGGTCGAATGCAAATTCGCATGAGTTTAAACAATGATTCTGCGACGGTGCATTTTACGGTTCAAAACCAACAAACGCGCGATATGGTCGATCATGCTATGCCAAGGCTGCGTGAAATGCTGTCTCAACAGGGAATTCAACTGGCAGATTCGTCGGTTCAGCAACAGAGTCAAGGTCAGCAACAACGTCACGCTTCTCATGAATCGAGTGGTTCTGGATCTCAATCTAGTGGTCAGTCGAATCATGGTGTCGATGATACTGAAGAAAGCGTAAGCTTGAACGTGAATGTTGCCAATAAAAAAGATGGTATTAGTTACTACGCCTAACGCGAGTAATCTCATGGAAAATAGAAGAACAAAATGGCAGAAGATACTTTAGAACAACCTAAGAACAACAAAAAACTGTTGATCATTATTGTCGCAGCGCTGGTGCTATTACTGGCTGCTGGTGGTGTCGCCTATTGGTTAATGGGATCTGGTGAGGCGCCAGCAAGTGCTCCCGCGGCACAAAGCGGTGCTGCAGCGGTGCCAGTTGACCCAATATCGTATGTGAATATCGCCCAACCATTTATCTTTAATGCCGCTGGCAAACAGCGCGATCGTGTTGTTCAGATCAAAGCGCAACTTATGGTCCGTGGCCTAGATAACGAAGAAGTGGCGCGTTATCACTCTCCTTTAATAGAAAGTACATTGTTGTCGACGTTTGCGTCGGCGACGGTTGAGCAATTGCGCAGTACGAATGGCCGCGTTGAATTACGTGACCAAGCTACCGCTGATGTTCAAGCCAGTTTGTCTCAGGTTGTCGGTAAGCCTGTAGTCGAAAGAGTGTTATTTACCGACTTTGTAATCCAGTAGGTATTGTGTGACCGATTTATTAAGCCAAGACGAAATTGATGCGCTTCTCCACGGAGTAGACGATGTCGATGAAGTTGAAGATGAGCTAGATCAAGACCCCAATGATGTGGTGCATTTTGACTTCTCGTCGCAAGATCGCATTGTTCGTGGTCGAATGCCTACACTCGAACTTATCAATGAACGTTTTGCGCGCCATATGCGAATCAGCTTATTCAATATGTTGCGAAAAACCGCTGAAGTGTCGATTAACGGCGTTCAGATGATGAAGTTTGGTGAATACCAAAACACCTTATACGTGCCAACAAGCTTGAATATGGTGCGCTTCAGACCGCTAAAAGGAACAGCTCTCATTACTATGGAAGCGCGTTTGGTGTTCATTTTGGTAGAAAACTTCTTTGGTGGTGACGGCCGTTTTCACGCCAAGATTGAGGGTCGAGAGTTTACCCCTACAGAGCGGCGTATCATTCAGTTATTGATGAAAACCGTTTTCGAAGACTACAAGGAAGCGTGGTCGCCAGTTATGGGCGTTGAGTTTGAGTATTTGGACTCAGAAGTGAACCCAAGCATGGCGAACATTGTCAGCCCAACCGAAGTTATTGTGGTCAGCTCGTTCCATATCGAAGTGGATGGCGGTGGTGGCGATTTCCATGTGGTGATGCCGTATTCTATGGTGGAGCCTATTCGCGAATTACTCGATGCAGGTGTCCAGTCGGATAAGATGGAAACCGATGTCCGTTGGAGTAGCGCCCTGCGTGAAGAGATTATGGATGTTCCGGTGAACTTCCGCGTGAACCTGTTAGAGAAAGACGTATCACTTCGCGACCTTATGGAGTTGCAAGCCGGAGATATCATTCCTATCGATATGCCGGAAAATGCCACTATGTTTGTCGAGGAATTGCCGACGTTCAGAGTGAAGATGGGACGCACTGGCGAAAAAGTTGCCGTACAGATTTCCGAAAAAATAAGACGCCCAGATGTAGTGAAAACCGACTTAGCTTTCCTTGGTAAGGATATTATGGCTGAGTTGGAGCATGTGGAAGACGCAGACGAAGAATAACCAGAGTAGATATAAATAATGACGATTAGTGACGACCAAAAACTTGCAGACGAATGGGCAGCCGCTTTAGGTGAAGATCCAATGGCGCCAGAAATTGATGTGGATGAGGTACTCGCCGCACCACTGGATGAACTGCAAGACTCGCCAGCGCCGATTTCAGAGGATGAGCGTCGTAAACTGGATACGATTATGGATATTCCAGTGACCATCTCTATGGAAGTTGGCCGCTCACAAATTAGCATCCGTAACCTACTTCAGCTAAACCAAGGTTCGGTAGTGGAATTAGACCGCATTGCTGGTGAATCGCTCGATGTCATGGTAAATGGTACCTTGATCGCTCATGGTGAGGTGGTTGTGGTAAACGACAAGTTTGGTATCCGTTTGACGGATGTCATCAGTCAAACTGAGCGAATTAAGAAGTTGCGTTAATATGGCGATAAAGCTTTTGTCTAGAGTTCTGCTAGTGGCAGTTTCATTAGGAGGGGCATCGACGGCGGTCGCCTCTCAAGAAAGTGCTCCACTAAGCGCTTCTGGTTCTCCATTTGACCTAGCTACTACGCTAGGTTCTTTAGTGTTAGTTATTCTGATAATTCTTGGTTTGGCATGGGTGCTAAAACGCATGAAGGTGCCATCACTGGTCAACCAGCAAGGGCTTAAGATTGTTAGGCAAATTCCAGTTGGGACAAAAGAACGTATTGCTATAGTACAGGCAGGTGAAGAGCAGTTTTTAGTGGGTATTACCTCGCAGTCGATTCAGCTGATTTCAAAGTTGGAGGCGCCACTAGAGGAAGCCGATTTGGCTCAGCCTGCGTTTGCTGCGCAGCTATCGAAACTGATGAAGAAACCGAATTCCCATGACTAACTTAACTCGACTGATTTTCATCTGTTTGACGTTGCTTCTTGCGCCACTGTCATGGGCCGAAGAGGCGGTAGCGACACCAGTACCGAGTAATGCTGCACTAGACACAGGTGTGACTGTCACCGCTATGCAGAATGACCGGGGGGCAGCGGGCAGCGCCTCCTCAAGCTCGTTTGGCACAGGGCCAGGTATTCCGGCGTTCACCATGAAAACCAACCCTGATGGCAGCGAAGACTACTCAATAAACTTGCAGATTTTGGCGTTGATGACCATGTTGGGCTTTTTGCCTGCCATGGTTATTTTGATGACCTCATTTACCCGTATCGTTGTTGTGATGTCGATACTAAGACAAGCGATGGGTTTGCAACAAACACCTTCTAATCAGGTGATTATCGGTATCGCGATCTTCTTGACGTTTTTCATCATGTCGCCGGTATTGAATCAGGTGAATGACCAAGCGATTCAACCCTACTTGAATGAACAAATCACGGCAAAAGAAGCGTTTCAGCAGGCACAAGGCCCGATGAAATCCTTTATGCTGAAGCAGACACGAGTCAAAGATTTGGAGACGTTTGTTGAAATGTCAGGCTCGACAGCACAGAACCCAGAAGATGTGTCAATGGCGGTACTGATTCCGGCATTCATTACTTCAGAGTTGAAAACGGCATTTCAGATCGGCTTTATGTTGTTCTTACCGTTTTTAATTATTGACTTGGTTGTAGCGTCGATACTAATGGCGATGGGTATGATGATGTTGTCACCAATGATCGTATCGCTGCCTTTCAAGTTGATGTTGTTCGTGTTGGTTGATGGATGGAACTTAATACTGTCCACACTGGCCGGCAGTTTTGCCTTGTAGCTGGAGATAATCGATGACTCCAGAGGTATTTGTTGAACTGTTTAGAGACGCATTATGGATGGTGTTGATCCTCGTCTGTGCCATTGTAGTGCCAAGTCTTCTCGTCGGTTTGGTGGTGGCTATTTTCCAAGCGGCCACTTCTATCAATGAACAGACGCTGAGTTTTCTACCAAGATTGATAGTCACCATATTGGCGTTGATTGGCTTTGCTCACTGGGGCACTCAGATGATGATGGAGTTTTTCTATGAAATTATAGAGAGACTGCCACAGGTACTCTGGTAACAACATTATGGAGTACCCTACCAGCGCTGTACTCGAATGGATCAGTAATTACTTTTGGCCTTACGTGCGTATTTCTGCCATGTTGATGGTGATGTCGGTGACGGGGGCCAACTTTGTGTCACCTAGAATTCGATTGTTTTTGGGGCTAGCGCTGACACTGGCTGTCATGCCTTCTATCCCTGCCGTTCCGCAAACTATCGAGTTGTTTTCTTTCCAAGGCTTTCTTACGGTCGCAGAACAGATACTGATTGGTACTGCGATGGGGATGACGACCGTCTTCATGATTCAGACGTTTGTTATGCTAGGTCAGATCCTCGGTATGCAATCGAGTCTGGGTTTTGCTTCTATGGTCGACCCAGCGAATGGTCAAAATACTCCTTTGCTTGGTCAGCTATTTATGTTCCTAGCCACGATGTTTTTTCTGGCAACGGATGGTCATTTGAAGATGATTCAACTGGTGGTGATGAGCTTTAAGACTCTACCTATAGGGTCTGGACATCTCTCTAGTGCCGATTTTCGTGAGATGGCTGGATGGTTAAGTATCATGTTCCAAACCGCCTTGAGTATGGCCTTAGCCGGGATTATCGCTCTGTTAACGGTGAATTTGTCGTTTGGTGTGATGACTCGTGCGGCACCGCAGTTGAATATTTTCTCTCTTGGTTTTGCCTTTGCATTGCTGATTGGTTTGATGATCTGTTGGTACATCATGGCTGGCCTGTACAGTCACTACCAATTGTATTGGCTAGAAGTGGAAGGTCAGGTATGTCGCTTGATCGACCTGAACTGTTAAGCGAGTAGGAGGCTGACGATGGCAGAATCAGATGGCCAAGAACGCACCGAAGACGCCACCCCCCAGCGGCTTAAACAAGCTCGCGAAAAGGGGCAGGTGGCACGTTCTAAAGAGTTAGCGTCGGTCTCAGTACTGATTGTTGGTGCGCTTTCGCTGATGATGTTTGGTGAAGGGCTCGCGCGCGCTTTGTTTGGTTCAATGGCTCGGCTGTTTAACTTGAGCCGAGAAGAAATCTACGATTCGACCAAGCTGTTTGATGTGGCACTTGGCGCACTTTCCAGTCTATTGCTCCCACTTCTGCTTATCTTGTTTGTTCTATTTATTGCGGCGTTAATCGGAGCTGCTGGTGTTGGTGGTATTAGTTTCTCTGCAGAAGCGGCGATGCCAAAACTATCCAAAATGAACCCGCTTAGTGGCCTTAAACGCATGGTGGGAATGCAAAGCTGGGTTGAGCTGATCAAATCTATTCTAAAGGTCACGTTGGTGGCAGGGATGGCATTCTATCTTGTTAACGCCTCCAGAGCAGACTTGTTCCAGCTTAGTATGGAAGTCTTTCCACAAAACATTTTTCACGCGCTCGATATCCTACTTAACTTTATCTTGTTGATTAGTGCGACACTATTGATTGTGGTCGCCATCGATATTCCATTCCAGATTTGGCAGCATGCGAATCAGCTTAAAATGACCAAGCAAGAAGTCAAAGACGAGTTTAAAGATACCGAAGGTAAACCCGAGGTGAAGGGACGGATTCGAATGCTGCAAAGAGAAGCCGCCCAGCGAAGAATGATGGCGGAAGTACCTCAGGCCGATGTTATCATTACCAACCCGGAGCACTTCTCAGTAGCGCTTCGCTATAAACAGGGACAGGACAAAGCGCCTGTTGTAGTTGCAAAGGGTATCGACCACATGGCACTCAAGATAAGAGAAGTGGCTAGAGAGCACAGCATCTATGTAATTCCTTCGCCTCCGCTAGCGCGTTCTCTTTATCATACAACAGAACTGGAACAGGAGATTCCAGACGGTTTGTTTGCCGCGGTTGCTCAGATATTGGCGTATGTGTATCAGCTAAAACAATACCGTAAGAAAGGCGGACAACGGCCGACATTGCAAAACGACCAAATCAGTATTCCTAAAGATATGCGCTACTAGCCCTATTTTTGGCATTTGGTGTCAAAATAATGACGCCTTTCTTGGCTTAATTCTTGCTTTTTCTCAAGTCATTATAGGAAAAACAATACGCCGCTTAATATAGAGTGGTAGTGCAGTGATGTAGTACATGAAGTTAACTTTACCTTTTGCCGACAGGTTACCGACGATTCCACGTCGTGCATTACCTGCGATTGGTGCGCCAGTGATGGTTCTCGCAGCGCTTGCGATGATCGTACTGCCGATCCCGGCATTTCTTCTCGACCTGTTTTTTACCTTCAACATCGCGTTAGCGATGGTGGTGCTATTGGTGTCGGTTTATACCCGTCGTCCTCTCGACTTTGCTGCTTTTCCGACGGTGTTGCTCATCGCTACTTTACTGCGTTTGGCACTAAACGTTGCTTCAACTCGAGTGGTGTTACTGTATGGTCACGAGGGAAGTGGTGCGGCCGGTAACGTAATTGAAGCCTTTGGTAACGTCGTAATTGGCGGTAACTACGCGGTTGGTTTAGTCGTGTTTATGATTTTGATGATCATTAACTTTATGGTGGTTACCAAAGGTGCGGGGCGAATCTCTGAAGTTAGTGCGCGCTTTACTTTGGACGCCTTACCAGGTAAGCAAATGGCCATTGATGCAGACTTAAACGCTGGCCTTATTGATCAAGAGCAGGCTAGAACACGCCGATTTGAAGTAACCAAAGAAGCAGACTTCTACGGATCGATGGATGGTGCATCCAAGTTCGTTAAAGGAGACGCCATTGCTGGTATCCTGATTTTGTTCTTAAACATCATTGGCGGCTTGAGTATTGGTATGATGCAGTACTCACTCAGTTTTGGTGAAGCAATCCAAATCTATACGTTACTGACCATTGGTGATGGTTTAGTAGCACAGATTCCATCACTTTTGCTCTCCATTGCTGCGGCAATCATGGTGACCCGTCAAAATACTGACGAGGATATGGGCCAGCAGGTTGTTTTCCAACTGTTTGATAATCCGAAAGCTCTAACCATTACAGCGGGGATCCTGGGTGTGATGGGTATTGTGCCTGGTATGCCTCATTTTGCATTCTTGATGCTGGCATTGATTGCCGGTTTGGGGGCTTACTGGTTACACAGAAAACAAGCTAAGAAAGAGGAACAGAAGAATCTTCCTGCGGAGATCAGCAGCAATGAAACCTCATCAACGCCTAAGGAGTTGTCTTGGGATGATGTTCACCCTGTGGATGTTATTGGCTTGGAAGTAGGTTATCGACTTATACCGCTTGTTGACCGAGACCAAGGTGGTGAATTACTCGAGCGTGTTAAAGGAGTTCGTAAGAAGCTGTCACAAGATTTTGGCTTCCTCATCCCAGCTGTTCATATTCGCGACAACCTAGAGCTAACACCAAATTCCTATCGAATCACGTTGATGGGAGTCGCGGTAGGTGAAGCAGAAATTCGTCCTGACCAAGAACTAGCGATTAACCCAGGGCAAGTTTATGGTTTGATTGACGGCGAACAAACCATCGATCCAGCATTCGGTCTTGAAGCGGTCTGGATTCAGGAGGCACAGCGAGAGCACGCTCAAGCCCTAGGCTATACCGTTGTCGATTCATCTACTGTGTTGGCGACTCACTTAAGTCAGTTGCTAACTAACAATGCTGCGCAATTGCTTGGACACGAAGAAGTGCAAAACCTTCTTGAGATGCTGGGACGAAGTGCGCCAAAACTGGTCGAAGACTTTGTACCAGAGCAATTACCTTTAGGAACCGTGGTGAAAGTGCTGCAAAACTTGCTGCATGAAGCAATACCAATTAGAGATATTCGAACTATTGTGCAAACTTTGGCCGAGTACTCCGGCAAGAGTCAAGAACCTGACGTTCTCACAGCAGCGGTTCGAATAGCGCTAAAACGACTAATTGTTCAGGAAATCAATGGAATAGAGCCAGAGTTGCCGGTCATTACGCTCATTCCTGAGCTGGAACAAATATTGCATCAAACAATGCAAGCTTCTGGTGGTGAATCAACCGGAATTGAACCTGGATTAGCCGAACGACTGCAAGCGTCACTAACTCAAGCGACACAAGAGCAAGAGCTAAAAGGTGAGGCAGCTGTGCTGCTGACATCAGGGGTATTACGTTCGACATTGGCTAAGTTTGTGAAAAATACCATTCCTAACTTACGTGTCTTGTCTTACCAAGAAATCCCAGATGAGAAACAAATCAGAATTGTGCAAGCCGTTGGTAATTAGCGGTTTGGATGGAAAATGGATGTAACAGTTGAAAATTAAACGATTTTTTGCCAGAGATATGCGTCAGGCATTACTCCAAGTGAAAGAAGAACTTGGTGCTGAAGCGGTGATCATGTCCAATAAAAAAGTGGCGGGTGGGGTAGAAATCGTTGCTGCCGTCGATGGTGATAGTTCACCATCGGAACCACGTCAGATGCAAAGCAACGCATTGGCGGCACCAACACGTCCACAAAGCGGCTATGACGGTGGTCGACAGACCAATGACCGTCAGGCTGATGGTAGAAACCATAACAGTGGACGCAGCCTCAAGGACGACGTTGTGAATCTCAATCAAAAAAGTTCAGCAAGCGCGCCTTCGGTCACCGATCGATTTGCCAATATGCTCAAAAACTATCGTGGTGCTGACAGCAACGCGAGTAAAAGCGCATCGACACCACCTGATTCTCTTTCTGCTTTGTTAGAAAGACAATCAGAGCGAGCAAAATCGGTCAGTGACGGTTATCAAAACAGCGATCGCTATCAATATGCTCAAGAAAATCGCTCAGATTTTGACTCTCGCGACAATCGCTTAAGCGTACGTTCCACAGGGCGTCATCAATTTGCTGAAAATAGCACAGATGCACCGCGCCGAGGTTCCAGTCCACGTGACGCGAAAATCGGTGAAGAGCTCGAAGCGATGAAGGAAGATATGTCATCCATCCGTCGCCTTCTTGAACATCAGGTGTCCGGTTTAATGTGGCAAGAAGTTGAGCGCCGAGAGCCACTTCGAGCCATGTTAATCAAACGATTAGAAAGAATGGGTCTGTCTCCAGAACTTTCCGATCAGCTCGCTTGTTATATCCCAGAAGATACGCCGCCTCAAAAAGCATGGAAGGCATTGCTGTCTTTAGTCTCAGATCAAATCGTTGTGAGCAAGCAAGATATTCTGCGCAAAGGTGGGATTGTCGCGTTGCTTGGGCCTACGGGTGTCGGTAAAACGACGACAGTGGCTAAATTAGCGGCAAGAGCCGCTATGGAATACGGTTCGGATAACGTAGCGCTAGTCACAACGGATACCTACCGAATTGGTGCTCATGAGCAATTATCCATTTATGGCAGAATTATGGGATGTCCCGTCAGAGTTGCTAAAGATTCTGAAGAACTTGCCGATGTACTATATCAGTTAAGAAACAGACGCTTAGTGCTAATTGATACCGCAGGTATGGGGCAGCGAGACGTTAGGCTTTCCGAACAGCTCGATACGCTGATGCAGGAAAGCGGAGAAGTAATACATAGCTACTTGGTGCTACCAGCGACGGCGCAGCGTCAAGTTTTGCAAGAAACGTTAGACCACTTTAGACGCATCCCGTTATCAGGGTGCATTATGACTAAGTTGGATGAGTCGTTAAGCTTGGGCGAATTTATCAGTGTTGTAGTACAAAATGCACTACCAGTCACCTATATTGCCAATGGACAACGGGTGCCAGAAGACATTGTAATTGCGCAGCCCAAATATATGGTCGCGAAAGCGAACGAACTATTAGAGAAGTCGACAGAGAATGAACCCCACTTCTGGAACAGTGATATGGAGGGGGTTTAGGTGCAAGCGAATATGACAAATAACATGATACATGACCAAGCGAGTGGCCTAAGACGTTTGACTCAGCCAACGTTGACGAAGGTAATTTCAGTTACTGGCGGTAAAGGTGGTGTTGGTAAATCCAATGTGACGCTTGGACTTGCAATCTGTATGGCTCGTCAAGGCAAAAAAGTGATGGTGTTGGATGCTGATTTAGGTCTGGCAAATGTCGACGTCATGCTTGGTATTCGACCTAAGAAAAACCTCGGCCATGTATTGGCAGGCGAATGCGATTTAAAAGATGCCATTGTCGAAGGTCCTCACGGCATTCGAATTATCCCAGCGACATCTGGTACGCAAAGTATGACAGAGCTAAGTCATGCTCAACATATGGGGTTGATTCGAGCGTTTGGTAGCTTAGAAGAAGAAATGGACGTACTGCTTGTAGATACTGCAGCAGGCATTTCCGATATGGTGGTGAGCTTTTCTCGTGCAGCGCAAGATGTAGTAGTGGTGGTTTGTGATGAACCAACCTCAATTACCGATGCTTACGCGCTTATAAAGCTACTTAGTCGAGAGCATCAAATTCAGCGCTTCAAAGTGGTGGCGAATATGGTTCGTAGCTATCGAGAAGGGCGAGAATTGTTTACAAAATTGACACTAGTCACAGAACGATTCCTCAATGTGAGTCTTGAGTTAGTCGCATGCATCCCATTAGATGATAAAGTGCGACAAGCAGTGAAGAGACAAAAAATAGTAGTTGATGCATTTCCACGCTCACCTGCTGCTCTAGCGCTAAGTTCTTTGGCGAACAAAGCGTTAACTTGGCCAATTCCAAAAGTACCAAGTGGGCACCTAGAGTTTTTTGTCGAAAGGCTACTAAATAGACCAGAAGCGCTAGAGGAACCGTTTAGTGAATAAAGCTTTGACCTATGACCAACATGCCAATTTGAGTGGTCAGCAAGCTTTCTTAGAGAAGTACTCAGTATTGGTGAAGCGTATTGCCCACCATTTGATTGGGCGACTTCCACCGAACGTGTTGGTTGAAGACTTGATTCAGGCTGGAATGATCGGCTTGATTGAAGCACAAAAAAATTACGATGGCACTAAAGGCGCGAGTTTCGAAACCTACGCCGGGATTCGGATTCGAGGAGCCATGCTTGATGATATTCGTCGCGGTGATTGGGTACCACGTTCGGTACATAAACATAGCCGTGATATTTCTCAGGCCATTTCAGTGTTGGAAGTCGAACTCAATCGAGACCCAACCGATTTTGAGGTGGCTAACTATTTGGGGCTGAGTCTTGCTCAATACCACAAAGCTCTGACCGATATTAATTGTTCGAAGCTGGTGGGAATAGAAGATTTAGGCGTTTCGGAAGATTCTGTCTCTGTTTCAGATGAAGAAGATAATACTCCGTTTCAAGGTGTCGCGGACGATGCGTTCCGTGAAGCGTTAATAGAATCAATAAAATCGCTACCAGAGCGTGAAGCATTAACGTTATCCTTGTATTATGACGAAGAGTTAAATTTGAAGGAGATAGGTGAAGTATTGGGCGTCAGCGAATCGCGCGTTAGTCAAATATTGAGCCAATCGATGCAGCGTCTTCGCACCAAGCTAAGTGCTTGGACAGATAATAATTAATAAACACTGATCTTGCTTTCAGTGGAGGCAATTTTGAATAAAAACATGAAAATCCTTATTGTTGACGACTTTTCAACAATGCGCCGTATTGTCAAAAACCTTCTACGCGACTTGGGCTTTAGCAACACGCTAGAAGCTGATGACGGTTTAACGGCACTACCAATGCTCAAGAAGGGCGATTTTGACTTTGTCGTAACCGACTGGAATATGCCAGGCATGCAAGGGATCGATCTACTACGACACATCCGAGCGGATGAAGAACTTAAACACCTACCTGTTCTTATGATCACTGCAGAAGCTAAACGCGAGCAGATTATCGAGGCGGCGCAAGCCGGTGTAAATGGTTACATCGTTAAACCATTTACCGCAGCAACACTAAAAGAAAAATTAGACAAAATTTTCGAGCGTTTATAACGCGCTCATCATAGCGAATGGCTATATCAGAATGATTTCATTAGAACAAGCTAAGCAGCTTGTTGATTTGTTGGAAAACGACAAACAACAAGAAGCCAATGAGCTGGTCATGATGATTCAAGGCGGCAACGAAAGTCGAGTACTTCAAGAAGTTGGCGCTCTGACTCGTGACCTGCACGATGCTTTAAAGGAATTCAGCATTGATACGCGTCTTAATGAGATTGCCAATGATGAAATCCCTGAAGCTCGCGACCGCTTAGAATACGTCATCAACAAGACGGAAATTTCTGCCAATACCACAATGGACGCGGTAGAACGTTGTCTGCCTATGGCGGACAATCTCCATGAATGTTTATTACAGGTTCGTCCACAGTGGAACGAGCTAATGCATGGCAGGCTTGAGCTAAAACAATTTAAAGACCTGTGTCATCGTATTGATGATCTACTTAGTCAGGTGGAAGGGGATGGTACCGAACTGCGTACTCAGCTCACCAACATCCTAATGGCGCAGGATTTTCAAGACCTTACTGGACAAATCATTCGCCGCGTCATCACTCTAGTCAGTGAAGTGGAAACGAGGCTGGTGGAAATCTTGAAAGTGTTCAGTGACGAACAACAACCAATAACAACAAAACCAAAGCAGGCACCAGTTGGCGTCGAGGGACCGATTATTAACCCTCGTGAGAGAGACGATGCCGTCTCTTCGCAAGACGAAGTCGATGATTTGCTTTCGAGTCTTGGGTTTTAGGGGTGGACAATGAGCTACGAATTAGATGAAGAGATTCTACAGGACTTTCTAGTAGAAGCGGGTGAGATACTCGAGTTGCTTTCAGAGCAGCTAGTCGAACTAGAGAACAACCCTGAAGATAAAGATCTTTTGAATGCGATATTTAGAGGTTTCCACACCGTAAAAGGTGGCGCGGGATTTCTAGCATTAACTGAACTTGTTGATACCTGTCATGGTGCGGAAAACGTCTTCGATATCCTTCGAAACGGCCAGCGCTCAGTGAGTGCTGGTCTAATGGATACTATGCTTAAAGCGTTAGACACCGTTAACCATCAGTTCCAATCAGTTCAGAACATGGCTCCGATTGAACCAGCCGATCCTGCACTACTAGAGGAACTTCATCGCCTAAGTAAGCCAGAGTCCGCAGATGAGGCCGTAGCTCCTAAGGTTGAAATCCCAGAACCTCCGACCGTCTCTGAGCCAGAACTCAGCGTAGTTGAATCTTCAACGGTGGCGCAAGGCGACTCCATCGATGATATTACTCAAGATGAGTTTGAGCGTCTTCTAGATGAGCTTCATGGCAAAGGGAGTGGCCCGAGTAAAGTTGCGGCTGCGCCTGCCATCTCTGCGGTGGATAGCGCGCCTGTTGCGCCAGCGGAACTTAGCTCGTCAGACATTACGGACGATGAGTTTGAAAAACTGTTAGACGAACTACATGGTGTTGGGAAGGGACCTTCTGCGGCAGATATTGCCCCGGCAGTGACACCTGTAGCTGCCTCTAAGCCAGAGGTCAAAGAGACACCAGCAGGGTCTGACAGCGGTGATTTGATGACGGACGAAGAGTTCGAGAAACTGCTGGATGAATTGCATGGTGTTGGTAAGGGTCCTTCTCCAGATGAACTGGATGTAGCAACAAAACCTGCATCTCAAAACGTTGCATCAGCGACGATCGAGCCTAAAGTAGCAGAACCTGCCAAAGCGGCGGCTCCCGCTGTTGCGCCAGCCCCAGAAAAATCCTTACCAGCGGAAAGCAAGAACACGGCTGTGCAGGTCAAGAAACCACAGGCCGAAGCAACAGTGCGTGTTGATACTTCAACACTGGATACCATCATGAACATGGTTGGTGAGCTGGTGTTGGTTCGTAACCGCTTGGTGAGTCTTGGTCTCAACAGTAATGATGAAGAGATGTCTAAAGCAGTCTCCAATCTCGATGTTGTGACTGCAGATCTGCAAGGTGCGGTAATGAAAACCCGCATGCAGCCTATTAAGAAAGTCTTCGGTCGCTTCCCGCGAGTGGTAAGAGACTTAGCGCGTAGCCTTAACAAGGACATTGTTCTTGAAATGCAAGGTGAAGATACCGACCTCGATAAGAACTTAGTAGAAGCCCTAGCGGATCCACTGATTCACTTAGTTCGAAACTCGGTTGACCATGGTGTGGAGATGCCAGATGTTCGTGAACAGTCAGGTAAATCTCGCACGGGTAAGATAACCCTTTCTGCCTCGCAAGAAGGTGACCATATCGAACTTGCCATTATTGATGATGGTGGTGGTATGGACCCTGAGAAGCTACGAGCTATCGCAGTAAAACGTGGCATGATGGACGAGGACGCAGCCTCTCGTCTGACCGACAAAGAGTGCTTTAATCTTATCTTTATGCCGGGCTTCTCCAGCAAAGAAAAGATCTCGGATATATCGGGTCGTGGCGTAGGTATGGATGTGGTGAAGACTGCCATTAATACCTTAAACGGCTCTATCGATATTGACTCAGAACTCGGTAAAGGCACCAAAATTACCATTAAAGTTCCGCTAACATTAGCGATACTTCCAACCTTAATGGTGGGCGTGGGAGGTAATCCATTTGCACTGCCTTTGGCAAGCGTGAACGAAATTTTCCACCTAGATTTAAGCCGTACCAATGTGGTTGATGGTCAATTGACGATCATTGTTCGTGATAAGTCTATTCCTCTGTTCTATCTGCAAAACTGGCTCGCACCACATGCGGGTCGCGCTGAGCAGCGTACCGGTCATGGGCATGTGGTCATCGTTCAGATAGGCAGCCAACGTGTTGGCTTTGTTGTGGATACTTTGATCGGCCAAGAAGAAGTGGTGATTAAACCGCTAGATAGCCTATTACAAGGTACGCCGGGCATGGCAGGCGCAACCATTACTAGTGATGGTCACATCGCATTGATATTAGACGTACCTGACTTACTTAAGCAGTACGCAGCGGCATCGCGTATCTAATTTAGGGAAGTCTATGTCACTTAAAGTACTCGTCGTCGACGACTCAAGTTTTTTCCGCAGACGTGTTAGCGATATTATTAATGCAGCACCTCGCTTAGAAGTGGTTGATGTTGCTGTGAATGGCAAAGAGGCAGTCGAAAAGGCACTGTCTCTGAAACCCGATGTGATCACTATGGATATAGAGATGCCTGTCATGGATGGCATTTCTGCGGTACGTGAGATCATGGCGTCTCAGCCAACCCCAATACTTATGTTCTCGTCTTTGACGCATGAAGGCGCCAAAGCGACCTTAGATGCATTGGAAGCTGGTGCTTTAGATTTCTTACCAAAGAAATTTGAAGATATTGCGCGCAACAAAGACGAAGCTGTCAGCCTATTGCAGCAACGTGTGCAGCAAATTGCTAGCCGTCGCGCGTTGTTACGCAGAACTCCTATTCGTCCAATATCAAGACCAGCGGGCACATTATCATCGAGAACAGCCGCTTCACGTGTCGAACCTTCAGTGAGTGCTGTAAAGGCCACTGCGCCAGCCGCACGGTTTCGTGCCAGTGGTAAGTCGTATCAGTTGACAGCGATCGGAACTTCAACGGGCGGGCCAGTTGCTCTGCAAAAGATCTTAACCAAGTTACCTGTTAATTATCCCCACCCGATTCTACTTGTACAGCATATGCCAGCGACGTTTACGGCAGCGTTTGCAGCACGCTTAAACTCTCTTTGCCAAATTACGGTCAAAGAAGCGGCGGATGGCGATATGTTGCAACCAGGTGTTGCCTATTTGGCGCCGGGCGGAATGCAGATGATGCTCGAGGGGCGTCCTGGTAATACCAAGATTCGCATCATTGATGGTGGCGAACGCATGAATTACAAACCCTGTGTTGATGTCACCTTTGGTTCTGCCGCTAAAATCTATCAAGACAAAGTGTTGTCGATGATATTAACTGGAATGGGTGCAGATGGCAGAGAAGGCGCTCGTATGCTCAAAGCTGCAGGGTCAACGATTTGGGCTCAAGACGAAGCGTCTTGCGTGGTTTATGGCATGCCTCAGGCTGTAGCGAAAGCAGGTATTTCGACGGAAGACCTACCGTTGGAGCGCATCGCCGAACGTATTTTAGTAGAGCTCAAGAGGCACTAACTATGATTGTTTGGAGTGTGGCTAACCAAAAAGGTGGAGTGGGTAAAACCACCACCACGGTAACGTTGGCAGGACTATTGAGCCAAAAGGGTCATCGAGTGTTGTTGATTGATACCGACCCTCATGCGTCATTGACCACCTATCTGGGTATGGATTCGGACGAGCTGACTCATAGCTTGTTCGATTTGTTCCAACTGAAAGAATTCAGTGAGACGCGTGTTAAAGCGTTAATTCACCAGACTGAGATAGATAATATTGATATTTTGCCAGCTCATATGTCGCTGGCGACACTCGACCGCGTGATGGGTAATCGCAGTGGCATGGGACTTATCTTAAAACGCGCATTATTGGCACTTCGTGATGAATACGATTATGTGTTGATAGACTGCCCACCAATATTAGGTGTGATGATGGTCAATGCGTTGGCGGCGAGTGATAGAATTTTAATCCCAGTACAGACCGAGTTTTTGGCTATGAAAGGGCTGGAAAGAATGGTGCGTACGTTGGCTATCATGCAGAAATCACGTCAACGCCCATTCAAGGTAACGATTGTCCCTACCATGTATGACAAACGAACTCGGGCATCTTTGCAAACACTCACCCAGCTTAAAAACGATTATCCATCGCAAGTTTGGAGCTCTGCGGTACCTATCGATACCAAATTTAGAGACGCAAGTCTTAAGCACTTACCTGCTTCGCATTTTGCCGCTGGAAGTCGTGGCGTATTTGCCTATAAGCAGCTGCTGATTTATTTAGAAAGGTTGGCTCAAGATGAAAGCTGATGCAGCTCCCCTCTCAAGCGAACAAGCGCTAGACGATTACTTTACGTCATTATTAGGGCTAGAAGATGGCCTTGATTTTGATAGTGGTGAGTCTGAGCCAATCGAAGTGAGTGAATTAGCTTCTGTTGTTGAAGTATCAGAAGCTGAGGCTTCTATTGAGCAGCAGGGTTCACAATCTACTTGGCAACCTGAGCCTCAACTACAACTTAGCCAATCAAAAGAAGTTGCACGCACTTACGACGAACTTATCGCGGAGGCTGAAGAGCCTGATCTACAACACCTTGAGAAGCTGTTTAGTGGGTTGCAGCACCAGTCAGAAGCTCAAGCACTTGAAGAGTCAATAGTTACTGAGCCAGACATAGTCGTTCAGGTTGAGTCAGAGCAAATTGCTGCTGAACCAGCAACAGAAGAAATTCAATCGTGGGATCTAGAAGAAACTTCGGATGTAACTAGTGATATTAAAGTTGATTCTGAGATTGCCGATACAGTTGATGTAGAACTAGTTACCGCAGATGGTGGGTCGGGTGAGCAGAACATTTGGCAAAATGGCGAGCGTACTGAAGGTTTTCAGGTGCTGTATTTTGATGTCAATGGTATGACGTTTGCCGTGCCTTTGGATGAGCTTGGTGGTATCCACCAGATTGGTGAGCTAAACCATTTGATTGGCAAACCTGCTTGGTACCTTGGGCTGCAGTCGAGTCGCGAAAGTCAACTTGATGTGGTTGATACGGCTATGTGGGTAATGCCTGATGTTCTTAATGACGATAGTTACAAAGATGCTTATGAGTATATTGTGATGTTAGGTGAGAGCCATTGGGGACTGGCATCTACAGAACTTAAAGGTACTGAACTACTTAGACCAGAAGCAGTGCGCTGGAGAGAAAAGTCCGGTAAGCGTCCTTGGCTTGCTGGGATGGTAAAAGAACAAATGTGTGCGTTAGTTCATGTGTCTGAGCTAATTGACATGCTTAATGCTGGATTAGATGTTAAATCGGTACAGTAAACAACTAAATTAATGCTATTTGCTTCCGCTTTCATTATGAAGCAAGGCAGAAATGAATTGAGAGGAAGACTATGTCTCAAACGATGGATGTTGAACTAAGAAAAGATCAAGCTAACGATGAAGTGCTGCAATGGGTGACGTTTCAGTTAGAAGAAGAAACCTACGGCATCAATGTTATGCAAGTTCGAGAAGTACTTCGTTATACAGAGATAGCACCTGTACCTGGAGCGCCAGACTACGTATTGGGTATTATTAACCTTCGTGGCAACGTGGTTACGGTGATTGATACTCGCTCACGCTTTGGTCTGATGCCTGGTGAAATTACGGATAATACTCGTATCATTGTTATCGAATCTGAACGCCAAGTTATTGGTATTCTAGTCGACAGCGTGGCTGAAGTGGTTTATCTGCGCTCTTCTGAAATTGATACAACGCCAAGTGTTGGCACAGATGAAAGCGCGAAGTTCATTCAAGGGGTGAGCAACCGTGAAGGTAAATTGTTGATTCTTGTTGACCTAAATAAACTGCTCTCGGAAGATGAGTGGGATGAAATGGCTTACCTATAATGATTGACTCTGTGTCTTTGATGTCACCACTGCTATGGGGAGCGGTGGCATTAGCAATTATTCTCTTTGTATGGTTGGTGAAGGTTCATCGTGGCCTGAATCTACATAAGGCACATGCTCGCCAGCAAAAGCGAGCGCTAGAGAAAGATGTAGAAAAATGCAATAAACAGCTTCTTGAAGTACGTTCGGTGTTAGTTGGACTTGGTCAGAAAGTATCTGAACAAGAAGAAATTATAGCTCACCTAACCGAGCGTATTATCGAGCTGGAAAATGTCGATAGTGACGGTCGTTTGTACACTCGTGCTAACAAAATGGTCAAACTGGGCGCGGATATCAACGAGCTTATCGAAGAGTGCGAACTTCCAAAGGCGGAAGCAGAGCTGATGCTCTCGCTGCAGAACAAAATTGCCGGCAAAGAAAAAGTGCCGCCTTTACACAAGGCAAAGCAACCTGTCCGAGCACCTGCCAGTCAAGGTTATTCCTCCCTTAAAAAGAGCAGATAGACGTTACAGAACATCAATAACCCATTGATGTTCTTGTTCTATTTTAATAACAACGTTAACAATTCTTTACCTTTTTCTAGTCGTCATAGGTATACGGTTTGCTATTCTATGGTTCGGCATGATATGACAGATTAAGAAAACATATACCACTTTGTGGGTATGTATTTCGTTTTAAGAACAGCAATTTATAGTTTCTTACCAAGTTTCGTGAAGCGAGTTTGATCATTATCGTTTAACGCTATTTTAGCTATGGTAAGATGGACGCCCTGTCGAACCAGTGCGTAAATGAATGTTAGAAGTAACAAAATTAACAGCGATTCGCGATGACCGCGTATTATTTGAGAATTTATCTTTTTCTTTACAATTAGGCGATCTCGTACAGATTGAGGGCCGAAACGGTACCGGTAAAACCACGCTGATGCGTATTGTTGCTGGACTGGGAGATAAAGAAGACGGTGAGATCAAATGGAACGGTGAAAAAATCGAATCCAGTCGGGAAGATTATCACCAATCTTTGTTGTTTCTAGGACACCAAACTGGCGTCAAACGCGATCTGACCGCGTTCGAAAATCTAAAGTTTTATCAGTCTATTCATGCTCCTGACACATCGACGGAACAGATTTTTTCTGCGTTAACCCAAGTCGGCCTTGCTGGTCGAGAAGATGTACCTGTTGCTCAACTTTCTGCAGGTCAACAACGCAGAGTAGCGTTGGCGCGTCTTTGGCTCAGTAAGCAACCATTGTGGATTTTGGATGAACCACTGACTGCGATCGATAAGCAGGGTGTTAAAGTGCTAGAAGATCTATTTCTCAACCATGCGGAACAGGGCGGTATCGTATTGTTAACGACTCACCAAGATATGTTTAGCGACAATCCTAAACTCAAAAAGATCAAACTTGGAGAGTAGTATGATTGCGTCCATGATGAAAATAATCCGTCGAGAGCTACTCATTGCGTTTCGTCGTCAAGCCGATATTTTCAATCCACTATGGTTTTTCATCATAGTGATTACTCTTTTTCCATTAAGTATCGGACCTGAGCCGAATCTACTGGCGCGTATTGCTGCTGGTATTGTGTGGGTTGCTGCTTTGCTTTCTGCACTTTTGTCATTGGAGCGACTGTTTAAAGATGACTTCCAAGACGGGTCTCTTGAACAGATGATGCTCATGCCTATTCCCCTACAACTGGTTGTTATAGCAAAGATTATTGCTCACTGGTTGCTGACAGGGTTGCCTCTTATCATTATTAGTCCACTGCTGGCGATTTTGTTATCACTGGACTCAAATACATGGATTGCTGTCGTCTTAACTTTATTGGTGGGGACACCTACCTTGAGTTTTATAGGCGCTATCGGTGTTGCATTGACCGTTGGGTTGCAAAAAGGTGGGGTGCTGCTGAGTTTGCTCGTATTGCCTCTCTATATTCCTATTCTAATATTTGCTACCTCTGCGATTGATGCTGCATCATTGGGTGTTGCGTATAATGGTCAGTTAGCTTTGCTAGCTGCTATGTTAGCCGGAGCAATGACTCTGACTCCGTTTGCTATCAGTGCCGCACTAAGAGTTAGCGTAAACTAAAAATATACCACGCTTACATTGCCGATTCGGCGATGAGAGAAATGTCGTCAAAGAGTGAGAAACACTATGTGGAAATGGCTCCATCCTTATGCCAAACCCGAAACCACTTACCAATTGTGCGGTAAGCTTTTACCATGGTTTGCCACGATAGCATTACTATGTCTATCCATCGGCACCGTCTGGGGACTTGCTTTTGCACCTTCAGACTATCAACAAGGTGATAGCTTCCGTATTATCTATATTCACGTCCCTTCTGCAATTTGGTCTATGGGCGTGTATATGTCGATGGCGATTTCGGCATTTATTGGTCTAGTGTGGCAGGTTAAGTTGTCTAACTTAGCGGCTCTGGCGATGGCGCCAATTGGTGCGGTCTACACCTTCATCGCCCTGTTAACAGGTGCAGTGTGGGGCAAGCCTATGTGGGGTGCATGGTGGGTCTGGGATGCTCGTCTGACGTCAGAACTGATTCTTCTATTCCTTTATTTAGGTGTCATTGCGCTTTACCACGCTTTTGATGATCAAAAAACGGCAGCAAAAGCAGCGGGTATTCTTGCCATAGTAGGTGTGATTAACCTCCCTATAATCCATTTCTCTGTGGAGTGGTGGAACACGCTACATCAAGGCGCGACAATTACTAAGTTCGCTAAACCTTCGATTTCCAGCGACATGCTGTGGCCACTACTATTGAATATTTTCGGATTTGCCTTCTTCTTTGGAGCTGTGACGATGATTCGTTTACGTAATGAGATCATCAATAAAGAGGGGCACCGTCCGTGGGTGATCAAACTGGCTGAACAAGCCAAGCAAAGAGGTTAGATATTATGCATTTTGAATCTTTAGGTGACTTTTTTGCTATGGGAGGTTATGCCTCCTATGTTTGGAGTGCATTTGGCATCACCTTTTTGTCCATGATTATTCTTCTTGTGACTAGCGTGTCACGAGGAAAAAAACTACTTAAAGACGTTCAAGCTAAAGTCGATAGGCAGGCGCGTATCGAAGCAGCGAAAAATATGGAGAACACTCTATGAACCCAAGGCGTAAGAAAAGGCTCGGCATTATTCTGGCCATTTTCATTGGTATCGGTGCGACTGTTGGCTTGATCATTTATGCACTTAATCAAAACATGGATCTGTTCTATACACCAACGGAATTGGTGAATGGTAAGAAAGACGGCTCAAAACCTGAAATTGGCCATCGCCTGCGTATTGGTGGAATGGTGGTTGCAGGTTCGGTAAGTCGTGATACAGAATCACTGCGCGTCAGCTTCGATTTAGCTGATGTCGGTCCTAAGGTGACAGTGGTTTATGATGGTATTCTTCCTGACTTGTTCCGTGAAGGGCAGGGCATTGTTGCTCAAGGAGTACTAGTGGAGCCTACTAAGATTGAGGCTTTTGAAGTACTAGCTAAGCACGATGAAGAATACATGCCGCCTGAAGTAGCAGAAGCTATGAAGAAGACGCATGAACCACTGCAATATTCTCAAGAACAGAAACAAGGAAGCGGTCAATGATTGCTGAAATTGGTCACTTTGCACTGATACTCTCGTTGAGTTTATCAGTGCTACTCAGTATTTTGCCGCTCATAGGCGCATCGAAAAACAACACATTGCTGATGAACACGGCAAGGCCTCTCTCTTGGGGTATGTTCATTATGCTACTGTTGTCCTTTGTTATTCTCGAGTGGGCGTTTTACGTTAACGACTTTACGTTGCAGTATGTGGCGAACAACTCGAATACTCAGTTGCCTTGGTACTACCGTCTAACGGCAGTATGGGGTGCTCACGAAGGCTCATTATTACTTTGGGTGTTGATTCAAGCGGCTTGGACCGTTGCTGTAGCTAGCTTTAGCCGTGGTATGCCTCAAGAGTCAGTCGCGCGAGTACTAGCAGTAATGGGCATGATCACAGTAGGTTTTTTACTGTTTATCATTGTTACTTCAAACCCATTTTTAAGAACATTACCTTTCTTCCCGGTTAATGGACGAGATCTCAACCCACTGTTGCAAGACCCTGGTTTGATCATCCACCCTCCAATGCTATATATGGGTTATGTTGGCTTCTCGGTAGCGTTCTCTTTTGCGATTGCATCATTGATGTCAGGTCGCTTGGATACTGCTTGGGCTCGCTGGTCTCGACCTTGGACAACCGCTGCATGGGTTTTCCTAACTCTAGGTATCGCACTAGGTTCATGGTGGGCATATTATGAGCTTGGCTGGGGCGGCTGGTGGTTCTGGGACCCAGTTGAAAATGCCTCGTTCATGCCTTGGTTAGCGGGTACCGCATTAATGCACTCGTTGGCAGTGACTGAAAAACGCGGCACGTTCAAAGCTTGGACGGTATTGTTGGCTATTTCTGCATTCTCTTTGAGTTTGTTGGGTACCTTCTTAGTACGTTCCGGTATTTTGGTCTCAGTACACGCCTTTGCTTCCGATCCGTCGCGCGGTATGTTTATCCTCGGTTTCTTAGTATTCGTGATAGGTGGTTCCTTACTGCTGTTTGCTTTGAAAGGTGCCTCGGTGAGAGTACGTGGTAACTTCGACTTGCTGTCACGTGAAAACGCGCTGTTGGGTAACAATGTTCTGTTGATGGCAGCACTCGTCGTGGTGCTTGTTGGTACTTTGCTACCACTTGTTCATAAACAGATTGGTTTGGGCTCGGTATCGATCGGTGCGCCATTCTTTAATATGTTGTTTACTTGGCTAATGGTGCCATTCGCGTTCCTACTGGGTATTGGCCCTCTGATTCGTTGGAAGCGTGACAAAATGTCGACGCTTATTAAGCCAATGGTCATCTCTGGTGTTATCTCACTTGCTTTCTCTGCGCTGATGGTAACCGTTTTGGCCGAATACTTTACAGGTCTAGCATTCCTTGGTTGGTTGATGGCATCTTGGATCATTACCATGCATGGCTTTGAACTTTACGAGCGTGCAACTCACCGCCACAGTTTTGCCAAAGGCATTACTAAGCTACCTCGTAGCCACTGGGCGATGATGTTGGGTCACATCGGCTTAGCAGTAAGCGTTATTGGTATCGCTATGGTGCAAAACTACAGCATTGAACGCGATGTGCGTTTAGCGCCGGGTGAGCATTACCAGATTAATGACTACGATTTCTATTTCAAAGGTCTGCGTGACAAAGATGGTCCGAACTACGATGGTTATATCGCTGACTTTGAAATCACCAAAGATGGTAAATACATCAACACCCTTCATGCAGAAAAGCGTTTCTATCGCACTGCTAAGTCTATGATGACTGAAGCCGCTATCGATCGTGGAGTGACTCGTGACTTGTATATCGCGATGGGTGAGCGTCTAGATGATGGTAAGTCATGGGCAGTTCGTATCTACCACAAACCGTTTGTTCGTTGGATTTGGTTAGGTGCGCTGATTATGTCTATCGGTGGTGCATTAGCTATCAGTGATAAACGTTACCGTTTCAGAAAGACAGCGAAGGCGGAAGGAGACGCATAATGAATAAGAAGATCCTATTTATTCCTTTAGTCGCATTTCTAATTTTGGTGTCGGTCTTTGCCGTTCAGCTAGGGCGTAACCAGGCTGGGGACGATCCTACCAAGCTAGAATCGGTGCTGATTGGCAAACACGTTCCAGAGTTTCGTTTAGAAGATCTTGCCGAGCCCGGAAAACTGTACAATCAGGATATCTTCAAAGGTGAGCCTTTACTGCTAAATGTTTGGGCTACATGGTGTCCAACTTGTTATGCAGAACACCAGTATCTCAATGAGCTTGCGGGGAATGGCGTCAAAATCATCGGTTTGAACTACAAAGATCAACGTAACAAGGCGATTCAATGGCTTAATGAGTTGGGTAATCCTTACTTGATTAGCCTGTTCGATGGTGATGGCATGCTAGGTCTAGATTTAGGGGTTTACGGTGCGCCTGAAACCTTCTTAATCGATGCTAATGGTGTGATTCGTTACCGTCACGTTGGCGATGTGAACGCTCGTAACTGGAGTGAGAAACTTCAGCCTCTATATCAGCAAATGTTAGAGGAGGCGAAAAAATGAAAAAGTGGTTAATCGCTTTAACGTCTTCACTAGTGCTCGCATTGGCAGCTAATGCTGCAATTGAAGTTCATGAGTTTGACTCGTTAGAACAGGAAAATCAGTTCCAAGAGCTAAACCACACGCTGCGTTGCCCTAAGTGTCAAAACAATACTATCGGTGACTCTAATGCTGAGCTTGCTGTAGACCTTCGTCAGAAAGTCTATGAGATGACCAAAGAAGGCAAATCTAAGCAAGAGATTATCGACTATATGATCGCTCGCTACGGTAACTTTGTGACTTATAATCCACCGCTGACATTCGCAACGGCGATCCTCTGGGTTGGCCCGTTATTTGTCGTGGTGTTCGGTTTTGGTTTGATTGTGATGCGCAGTCGTAAGAACCGCGCTAAGCAAACTGAACAAGCAGGCAGCGAGTGGAGCGATGAAAAAGAAGCTCAACTGAAAGCGTTGCTGGATGAAAAAGAGACTGGAGATAAGCAGTAATGACACTTTTTTGGATATCAACAGTCGGTCTTGTTGTCGTTGCAATCGCACTGCTGGCAATCACTCTTAACAGTAAGAAAGCCAACAACGATGAACAGCTTCGTGATGAATTAAACAAGGCATTCTATAAAGATCGTCTTTCTGAGTTGGAAGTGGAAAACGAAGAAGGCTTGGTGGAGAACCAACAAGACTTAATCGATGACCTTAAACAATCACTGCTTGACGATATTCCACAACAGCAGCAACAAACCGAGAAATTCAATATTTCGCCAATGGCGGTACTGATTCCTTCTGTTGCTTTGGTTGTGATCTTGACTTACGGCATGTATATGCATTTTGGTGGTGCAACCAAGGTGAAAAATTGGCAAGAAGTCACAGCTAACCTTCCTGAATTATCGAAGAAGCTGATGGCGGGCTCTGCTGAGCCAATGACTGAAGATGAGATGCAAGATCTTACTTTGGCCTTGCGTACTCGTTTGCACTATCAAAAAGACGATGCAACGGGCTGGTTGCTATTAGGTCGAATCGCCCTTGCAAATCGCGATGTGACAACCGCTACAGACGCGATGGAAAAAGCCTATCGGTTAACGCCTAACGATGCAGATGTTAAGTTAGGTTACGCTCAAGCTCTGATGATGTCTCAAGATGAAATGGATAATAATCGTGCAAGAAGCCTACTTACTAGCTTGATTCAAGAAGAGTATGTTGATCTTCGAGTGTTCTCGCTATTGGCATTCGATGCATTTGAGCGAGAAGATTTCCCAGGAGCTATCCGTTACTGGTCGATTATGCAGAAAATGATTGGTCCAGAAGATAGCCGCTATGAAATGCTTTCTCGAAGCATTGAGAGTGCCAAAGCGCGCATGGGTGAGCCGATTGTTCAAGGTAAGTCAGTGGCGGTGACGATTTCACTAAGCCCTGATGCTCGTATCCCAGAAGATGCAGCACTAATCGTCTCAGTACACCCAGCAGACGGTTCGCCAATGCCAGTTGCGGCGGCGCGCTATCCGCTAGGTACTTTCCCACGTACTGTTGTTTTGGATGATAACAACAGCATGATGGAAGGGCGTAAACTATCAAGTTTGGATAGACTCATTGTGAGAGTTCGTATCGATAGTGATGGTAATGTTGCGACTCGCGATGGCGATTGGTTTGGTGAAAGCAAACCTGCTAAATTGGGTGATACCGTGGAGGTGTCTATTAATCAGCAGTACTAATGCCTATAACATATAGACATACTGATTAATAAATATTGGCCTAGATTGTTGCTTTAACTAGCCTGTGTAGTTGCATACCGCTATACTCATTACTAGTGGTTATAACAACAATCTAGAGCTTAATTCCTAATTATCAAAGCATTAGGACAAAAAAATACGAAACTGCTCAGATTGTCATGGCTTATGGATGAGGTTATGCAGTCAGCATCAACCGGCAAAAAGATCACTCTTTTTGCCGTTTTTGTTTCTTGCGTATTTCTGTTTGGTTGTTCTTCATCTCCTGAAGATACCCAACCGATAGAAAGCCAAGAGGCAACTTCGACTTTGGATTCTAGCTCAAGTGACTCCAGCGATCTGCAAGTCGAGAACAGTGAACTACAACCTGACAGTGATACGACTCAGGTTGGAACCGAAGTCTATGATCCCTTCGAAAGCTTTAACCGAGCAATGTGGGCGGTTAATTATGACTATTTAGATCCCTATTTTGTGCGTCCCGTCTCTCTCGCTTACGTCAACTACACGCCTGATCCAGTCAGACTAGGGGTACGTAACTTCCTAGCTAACCTTGATGAACCATTTAGTGCTGTGAACAATGCTGTTATGGGTAATGGTGGTAAGGCGCTGGATCACTTCAATCGATTTTGGATAAACAGTACCTTAGGCTTATTAGGCTTTATTGATATCGCATCTGCGGCCGGTATTGAAAAGCGAGATAAGAAAGAGTTCGGTGATGCGATTGGGCATTATGGAGTCGGTACGGGCCCATATTTTATGATACCGGGTTATGGACCGATTACTTTACGTGAAGGTGCAGATGTCGTAGATGGATTATATCCACCAATATCTTTCTTGAACTTCTGGGCTAGCTTTGGCAAGTGGGCCTTAGAAGGAATGGAAAAACGCGCGCTAGTCGTCCCTCAAGAAGCAACACTCGAACAGTCACCAGATCCTTATTCGCTTACTCGGGATATTTATATCCAACGTCAGAACTACAAAGCAGAAGTAGTGGATGATGAAGTGGATGCGGAGGAAGAAGCTTATATTGATGACTACTTGGAGGATTTTGAGTAGCTCGAGAAGGAACTTTGTAAAGAGATCCTCATTATGAATACTAGAGGATCTCTTAGTTAGCCTTAGAGACTATTAGAAACGATAGTTCGCTTGTACGCCTACAATCCAAACATCACCTGAGATTTCACCAGTGAAATCACCGAATTTAGCTGCTTCATCATCAGATTTATCACGTGGTTCATTGATAGAGGCTTTACGAGCCATAATATAAGTTAAACCGCCATCAAGTGTGAACTGCTTAGTAAATGCGTAACTGGCACCAGCACTTAACCAAGTACGGTCTGTTTCTGGAATCGTAGTAGTGCGATATTTATCATCAACAGCTGACATATCGTAAGCTACACCACCGCGCAAAGTAAGCTTTTGATTCAACACGTAAGTTGTACCAATGGCGAAACGATAGCTATCTTTCCAGTTTTCTTCTTTAATATGGCTACTTGTACCATCAACAAACTCTGCATGAAGTTCTTTAAAGCTGCTCCATTGTGTCCAGTTGATGCTTGAATGTAATGCCCATTGTTTAGTAAGTTGATGGAAACTTGATAGTTCTGCGGTAGCTGGTAGTGCTACGCTCAGCTTGCCATCTTTTTTACCCATGAAGCCAAACCCAACCCCTTCACCATGCCCTTCGAAGTCCATCATTACTTCAGACTTGTAAGCAAAGCCGATACGGTTCATGTCGTTGATTTGCCAAGTGGCACCCAATACATAGCCCCAAGACGAGTCTGTACCTTCTACATACTTCAGGTAATCACCTTTTGATACAGGGATACTCGTCGTCTTACTAACTGGAATCGCAGCATCAAATGGTGCAGTTGCGCCAATTTTCCCTTCACCAGTAACGTAGCGAATACCGCCACCGAAGCTAAATTGGTCGTTAAGTTTATAAGCTAAGCTGGCGACCGCTTCCACGGTCATGATCTTTGCTTCGTTACCATATTGAGTGGCTTTGAAGTCACTACCTAGATCGGTCTCCATACCGTAATTAGAGCCCAATGCAAAACCAGTCGAGAACTTATCGTTGATCTGATGAGAGATATATAAGTTTGGGACTGGTGCACTATGAGCGATGTCGTTAGCCTCAGTGTAGCCTGCTGTAGAGGACGTTCCTTTAACATCTATGTTAGGTTCAACGTAAAGTACGCCACCAGATACCTGAGTACCCTCTAGATAAGTCAACATCGCTGGGTTACGCCATTGTGCGCTTGCATTGTCAGCCATTGCTGCCTCACCTGCAAATGCACGCCCTAGACCAGTCGCTGAATATTCTGCTAGTTGAAAACCTGCCGCTGAGACCTGTGAAGAGGATAGCAGCCCCAAAACCACTGCAAGAGATAGGGGAGTTCGTTTTGAAATCGTCATTGTTGTTCGCTCAAAGTATTTCCATTCAGAGCGGTGATTCTATTTTTAGAGTAAATGCTTTAAAACTAATTTATTACAAATACATCATTTTTGAATTTAAATATCGTAGAACTAAATTTTTATGGGTCAATAATCTAGATGTTATGGTGATGTTTCAAAAATTCAGCTTACACCTGTATACAAAAATCAAGAAAAGGTATGACCAGTTGTATGCTGAAAGTGTGGGGTAGAGGTAGGGGGAGATAGAAAAAAGGGTCGGAAAACCGACCCTTAAAAAGTTTAGCTATTTAGCTTAGAAGCTGTAGCTGTATTGGATACCTGCTAACCATGCGTTAGCATGTGTAGTTGCGGTTAACATTGTACCTTTAGTTGGGTCCAGCGTTTCTTCAACTTTAACATCTTTACCCATCAAGTACGTTAGGCCAAAATCAACAGTGTGGTGTTTCTTAAAGTTGTAACCAAAACCAGCTGATAACCACTGGCGGTCAGAGTCTGGAACTGAGATCGAGGTTAACTGGTCTTGCGCGGCTGTATCATACATATAACCCGCTCTCAAAGTCCACTCGTCATTCAGGTAGTAAGTACCACCAATAGCTGCATGGTAGCCATCTTTCCATTCGTAATTTTTGATTGGAACACCACCGTCAGTCTCTAGTGTGTCAAATACACTCCAACCAATCCACTGTAAGCTATAGTGGACTGCGAACTTGGTATCTTCAATTCTGTGGTACCCAGAAAACTCAGCCATACTCGGTAGAGATAGCTTTAGCTTTTGCCCATCGATTAAGTTGGCACCAGGAGTCAATGTCGGGTTGTAATACATATCACCCGAAGCTTTGATTTCTGGACTATAGTGATAAGCAAAACCAAAGCGGTTGTTTTCGTTATACTCAAAAACCGTACCTAGATTGAAACCTACTCCAACGCCATCTGCTTCAATATCAAGTGCTTTAACGCCAGGAGCTGCTGAGCGAATGAGTTTTCCGCTTCCCTGAACAATATCAATACCGCCACCAACGCTCCACTGTTCATTGATTCGGTATGCTGCATTCAAAGTGTAATTAATACTTGAAATTTCGGTAGTACCACCGAAGATACTAGCATTAGGTACTCCTTGAGAAAGATCGCCGCTATTGCCACCCCAGCTATCATCAAAGTTATTATTAGTTCCGAAGTTTGAGTATATGCCTGCACCTAAAGCCCATTTGTCATTGAGTCGGTGGATATAATAGATGTTAGGCACTGGTGTGCCGCTGCTATTATTTGCATCTTGCACAGGTGCGCCAGTAAAGTAGTTAACGTCCTTAACATCAATACTAGTCTTAATATAATTCACACCACCAGAAAACTGGTGCGAATCAAACAACGTCATCGCTGCCGCGTTACGCGCCATTACCGAAGCGTTATCCGCAATTACAGCATCACCCGCAAAAGCACGGCCTAGACCTGTTGCTGATTGAGAGTTAAGTTGGAAACCTGCTGCTGCTGCATGTTGAGAGGCGAAAGTGAGTGACGAGACTGCCACTGCTAATAGTGTTTTTTTATACAGACGCGAAGTAGTCATTTAGTATACATCCTTTTTTGTAATCGCCTCTTTGGGCGTTAGTGAAAATTGAGTTAATGCTCAATTTCGGGGCTGATCCTAATCGCTAGTATAGGCAATAGAAATCTGACCAGTAACTAAAATCGCGTAAAAAGTATATAAATGATGACTATTTGGCAGGAAATGCATCGAAAAAGGTTATTTCTAGAGTTGATACTCTAAAAATAACAATATCAATAAAAAAAGAGCCCTATCCGGAAATAGGGCTCTTTTATCTATAAAATTAAGCAGGGTTAAGGATTTTCTTAATGTTTTCGCCGATTTTACTAAAGTCTTCACCTTCTTCACCAACAAGGATGAAACTGGCATCGCCAATCGGTTCGACCATTCCCGCCATTCCATCTTTATCGAAAGACTTAGTTTGTTCGCTCGCGATGCCTGTTAAGAACAGGGTCACTTTGCCTTTTTCACCTTGAAATACCATGTGCATTGCATTGGACTCACCAAAACCGCAGTGATTCAAATAATAAACATGGTAAGGAAAGCTCTGGCCGATCTGATAAGCAAATGGCAGCAATTTAGCATTAATTTGAGCTTTAGAGACGTTTTCATCAAGTGGCTCAATAAAGCCCATTTCTTCATGAACATGTTTCATAGCTGTATCAGATAACGAAGCTTGTGCCGGTGAAACAACCACATTTCCCCAATTAACTTGGCCTACTAGTAAACCAAAGGCAAAAGCGATAGACGCTGCTAATGAAAGCGCGCGCTTACCGAATTTCACTTTGACCACGTTGCTTTCTGGTTGGTTAAATAAGATCCGGTCAGCTAAATCATCGGGAACATCGACTTTCATCGCTTGTTCGATTCGAGCGTCCAATGACAAAATATCGTCCATATATTTCGCATTGTTTTCGCTTTGTTGGATCGCTTCCAATAACTCAGCATCTTTCGCCTTCGGATCGGACATAATACGACGACGGAATTCTAACTCATCCATTGTGTTGCCCCCTAGGTGAATCCGCAGACTCCAACATTTCCTTGAGCTGATTGCGTGCTCTAAATAATCGAGTCATTACAGTGTTTTTGTTAAGGTCGAGGATAGAGCCGATTTCTTCACCACTAAAGCCACCAACGACTTGTAGAAAGAGCGGTTCTCGATACTCGACATCGAGTTTCATAATTTGTGCTTGAAGCCATTCCTGCTGATGGTGCGGATCATCAGAAACCTTTGCATCATTGCCATAATCATCGATATCGACGAGATCAAACTGCTTACGTTCAAAACGTCGAGCATTCTCTCTACGTAGAATCGTGATAAGCCATGACTTCGCGGCTTTTTCATCTTGGAGGCTATCCAGAGACTTCCAAGCACGCAAGCAGGTTTCTTGAACAAGATCTTCAGCGACGGGCTTATCTTTACACAACCAATAAGCGTATCGATAAAGATCTCTATGATAAGCACGAACCAATGCTTCGTATTTTCTTTGTTTGTCCATATTCGAGTTGACCGGACTACTCGAAGATTTCTTTCCAAACTTTTTTATAAATGACACAGGAGCCCCCGTTTTTGCTCTGTGATTCGTGTTTTTTTCCCTGGATTTACAGCAAAGTCACTCAAAATTGATCTAGTTCAAAATTAAGACCTGAGGAGCGGTTATATTAACCCTTGTCATCTCGTTGGTCTTTCGGGACTAACATGTTGAGCAAGATGACACTTCCTTTTGAAGGCTGACTTTACTTTCTCCTAATCAGGAAACTGATTATTTTCAATTGGCGCAAGTTAATTGCTTTATAGATTCCAACCACACAATTTACTGTGTGGTTTTTTTTTGCTCGTAGAATCTATCTTCTTGTTTTCACTATTCCTATTGTCGCTTAGCTTGCGTCATTCTCATATTCCATTTTGGTCGACCATATCACGTTATTCAATAAATCCATCAAGTTTTATTAAACGACTGTTTTAAATTCTTAACATCTTCGTTACAATGCTGTGGTCAGACCTCTTAGGAAGGAGAAATTATGAGCAGTAAGGAAGTGGGGAAAATCGATCTCACCACCCGTTACGGCGAACGTATCGCTGTAGTTGCAGGCTTGCGAACACCTTTTGCGCGCCAAAGCACCGAATTTAGCCAAGTACCCGCTGTTGACCTAGGAAAGATGGTCGTTGCTGAAATGATGGCACGTACCGATATCGACCCTAAGTTAATCGACCAAGTGGTATTTGGTCAGGTTGTTCAGATGCCAGAAGCCCCAAACATTGCGCGAGAAATTGTACTTGGCACTGGTATGAACATTCATACTGACGCTTATAGTGTGACAAGAGCTTGTGCGACAAGTTTCCAAGCCGCTGCCAATGTTTGCGAAAGTATTATGGCTGGCACCATTGATGTTGGGATTGCTGGTGGCGCCGATTCATCTTCTGTTTTACCTATTGGGGTTTCTAAAAAACTGGCGGCGAACCTACTTGCTTTGAGTAAAACCAAAACAGTCGGCCAAAAACTTAGCATTCTTAAGAAGTTGTCGTTCAAGGACCTTATGCCTGTGCCACCTGCGGTCGCTGAGTATTCGACTGGTTTATCTATGGGACAAACGGCTGAGCAAATGGCGAAATCTCATGGAATTACTCGCCTTGAACAAGATGAATTAGCACATCGCTCTCACTCCCTTGCGTCGCAGGCTTGGAAAGAAGGCAAAGTGCGTGATGAGGTAATGACGGCCTTTCCTGAACCATATAAAAAGAGCCTAGAGCAAGACAACAACATCCGTCATGACTCAGAGCTTGCTAGCTATAGTAAGCTTCGTCCAGCATTCGATCGCCAATATGGCACCGTAACTGCGGCTAACAGTACGCCGCTGACCGATGGCGCTGCAGCGATTATGTTGATGCGTGAAGGTCGAGCTAAAGAGCTGGGTTTAGAAATCAAAGGCTATATCCGCTCTTATGCGTTCTCTGCTATTGGCGTTCGTGAAGATATGCTGATGGGGCCATCTTATGCGACACCTATGGCGCTAGATCGCGCTGGAATCTCGCTATCAGATTTGACTCTTATCGACATGCATGAAGCCTTCGCTGCCCAAGCACTTTCTAACGTCAAGATGTTTGCAAGTGAGTCATTTGCTAAAGAGAAGCTTGGCCGTTCGAGTGCAATTGGTGAAATCGATATGGAGAAATTCAACGTACTTGGTGGTTCACTTGCCTATGGCCACCCATTCGCAGCCACTGGTGCACGAATGATTACGCAAACACTGAACGAGCTTAAGCGTCGCGGTGGTGGATTAGCGCTTAACACCGCTTGTGCGGCTGGTGGTTTAGGTGCGGCAATGATTCTGGAGGTAGAATAATGAGCGAGCATAAAGCCTTTCATCTTAATGTTGATGAGCAGAACATTGCATGGCTTGGAATAGATGTTCCAGGTGAGAAAATGAATACCCTTCAAGCTGCGTTTGCCGATGAAATGGCACAAGTTTTTTCTGAGCTTGAAGAGAAAAAATCGGCACTTAAAGGGTTGATTGTCCACTCGTTAAAATCGGATAACTTTATTGCCGGAGCAGATGTCAGAATGCTTGATGCATGTACATCTGCAGAAGAAGCACAAGCGTTAGCTGCAAAAGGGCAAGAGATGTTTCAGCAGCTTTCCGATCTCCCATTCCCTGTTGTTGCTGCGATTCACGGTCCTTGCTTGGGCGGTGGTCTAGAACTCGCACTTGCTTGTGATTATCGTGTATGTAGTGATGCGGATATTACTAAGCTAGGACTACCAGAAGTTCAGCTTGGTTTGCTTCCTGGCTCAGGTGGCACACAGCGACTACCGAGACTTATTGGGCTACTGCCTTCTCTTGACCTTATTCTTACGGGTAAGCAACTTCGCGCCAAAAAGGCGAAAAAACTTGGTGTCGTCGATGCGAGTGTGCCACACACTATTTTGTTGGACGTGGCGAAAGATTTCTTAGGTAAGGGCAAAAAGCGCAAAGCGAAAAAGCTCACCAAGAAAGAAGTGTTGATGTCAGGTACCGGTCTTGGTCGTAAAGTTATCTTTGACCAAGCAGCGAAGAAGACCAACGAAAAAACACGCGGTAACTATCCTGCGGCCGATGCCATTTTAGATGTAATTCGCTATGGTCTCGAAAAAGGCATGAAGAAAGGGCTGGAGAATGAAGCTAAACGCTTTGGCGAATTAGTGATGACTTCAGAATCTAAAGCGTTACGTTCTATTTTCTTCGCTACCACAGAGATGAAGAAAGAATTTGGTAGTGACGCGCAGCCTAAAGCCGTCGACAACGCTGTGGTACTTGGTGGTGGCTTAATGGGGGCGGGTATTACTCACGTCACCGTATGCAAAGCGAAAGTGCCAGTTCGCATTAAAGATGTCGCTAATGAAGGCATTGTGAATGCGCTTAATTACAACTTTAAGTTGTTAGAGAAAAAGCGTAAGCGTCGCATTATCTCTAAAGCGGATCTACAAGCGCAAATGTTGCAAATGGCCGGCGGCACAGACTTTACCGGTTTTGCCAAGGCCGATGTTGTGGTCGAAGCGGTATTTGAAGATCTATCGTTGAAACAACAGATGGTGAATGACGTCGAGAGCAACGCTAAACCAGAAACCATTTTTGCTACCAATACGTCATCCATTCCTATCGCGCAGATTGCTGAAAAAGCGGAACGTCCAGAAAATGTGGTTGGTCTGCATTACTTTAGTCCAGCCGATAAAATGCCGTTGGTGGAAGTGATTCCGCATGAAGGTACATCGGATGAAACTATCGCGACTATGGTTAAGTTTGCCAGAAAGCAGGGTAAAACACCGATTGTTGTTAAAGACCAAGCAGGCTTCTACGTAAACCGTATTCTAGCGCCTTACATGAATGAAGCGGCAAACGTTCTACTATCAAACGAGCCAATTGAAGCACTTGATAACGCTTTGTTGGACTTTGGTTTCCCTGTGGGTCCTATCACACTGTTAGATGAAGTAGGTGTTGATATTGGCGCCAAGATCATGCCAATTCTAGTCGCTGAACTAGGCGAGCGATTCCAAGGTCCGGATGTTTTCGACAAACTATTAAACGATGGTCGTAAAGGCAGAAAAACAGGTAAAGGTTTCTATACCTATAAAGGTAAGAAGAAGTCAGTGGACAGTTCGGTGTACAGCGTTCTTGGCCTGAAACCTGAAGCTAAGATGTCTGAGAAAGATATCGCTATTCGCTGCGCTTTACCTATGTTGAACGAAGCAGTGCGCTGCTTGGACGAAGGCATTATTCGCAGTCCACGTGATGGTGACATTGGTGCGATCTTCGGTATTGGTTTCCCACCATTCTTAGGTGGTCCTTTCCGCTATATGGATACGATTGGAATTAAGAAAGTCGTTGAGTTGATGAACCAGCACGCTGAGAAATACGGTGACCGCTTTGCGCCATGCGACGGCTTGTTAACTCGAGCTGGACTTGACGAAACCTTCTATAAATAAGCGTTAAAAAAGAAAACCCCTCAAATGAGGGGTTTTTTATTATCCTAAATCCGTATCCTTCGGCCTTAATTGAAACTCTTCAATTGAGCCTATCTCGAAACCTAGGTCCAAGCGTGGCGCGTTAATATGCGCCTTACCTTGGCTGTGCATGATCAGTCGATTGGCGGTTCTGGGTTTTAGCTCATTCACAACAAAGCGAATCATATCCGCCCTTGTAAGTGATTTAAGTTCAGCTAGCACCTTCTCTCGTTGGTTGAACTCTGTGTCTTTGTTGCCAATAGCAATCCACAGTCGCTGAGCTCGTCCTCGTAAAGTTGTATCAGGGGTAGAGATTTGATTCCAAAGACCTTTCTTACTGCTGTGCCACTGGTAATCATTAAGTTCTAGTAACACCATATAGAAGGCGTTGAGAAACTCGTCGATTGAGCGAATCAAATCGTTGGGCGCCGCATTTGGCGATTGGACATACAATACAATACCAGGGTGGCGGTTAAGCGGCATATTACCAGTGCCAACCATATAGCCTAGCTGCTGCTTGGTACGAATCTCATGGAAGAAGGTGGCGGACATCAGGTGGTTCGCCAACGAATACAGCGCAATGCTTCTTGGTTCAATATCTTCACACTGATAGTAAACCACGATGGCAGAGTCATCTTGGTCGCAAAACACTTCTTTTTGGAAACTGCCATTCTCCCCAAGCATGACCAAAGGACGTAGGCTTTCTTCGTATTTTTGATTATTCAGTCTAAGGGCATCTTTCAAAGTAGTGGCGATATCGAGTGCACCTTGACGATGCCAGTCACCATAGACAAACATCTCAATATGCAGCTCGGACAAAATAGACTGAACGAAGTTTGGTAGCTCGTCGACTTCGATAGACTCAAGTGCTTCGATTAGCACCGGATAAGGCGGGTTGTTTGGTTGCAATATCCCTGTCATCGCATTGAATAACTGTGAAATAGGACGATCTTTGGCCGTATTGCGCCAGCTTCTCAATAGTTGAGATTTGATGCTTTCGAACCGGGCAGGATTGAACTCTCTAGACGCGAATCGCTTAAGAATCATTTCCAGTAGTTGAGGCTGTTTCTTACTGAATCCTGAGATGGACAGCGTGACACCACCCTGGTGTGCATACATGTCATATCCAAGACCAGCCACTTCAGCGGGGTAAGTTTCTTCAGACAATGAGTCGAGGAACATTTCAACACATAAGCGAGTCTTGACAATGTTCTTGGGTGAATTGACAGAGTGAGGACTATCGATAGCAATAAACACTACGCCTTTTGGGACGTTGAATTTATCGTCTTGTAGGTGCCACAGCCTAAAGCCGTCAAGGTCTTCAATTAGCTCAGGGTGCTCACCATTGGACTCAACAGGGTAGGTCTTTAAATCGTAGTTAATAAATGGGTTTTTCTCTGGCAATCCAAATGGAAGGTCAGAAAACGCAGGCAACTGATTAAAGAATGCTAACTGTTCGTCAGTAAAACGCGTTACTGAATAGGGTGTAAAATACCACTTCGCTTGTTGGTCGTAATGTTGCTCTTTAGCGACCAAGGTTGCTTTCAAATTGCCTGTGGTGAGATAGGAACCATATTGCTTCAATAGCTCTTCATCATAACCAGACATTTTATAGTCGCCGTAGACAATATCCTCTGGCAAATAGTTTTGCATGTTCATTACAAGGTGGCTAACGAGATCAAATGGGCGAGCAGGTTCTTGAAATTGGAACGCTGATTCGGTAACAGCCCTTTTTTCATCGTAGCGCCACTCATCCATGCCGTCAGACTTTATTAGCGCGGTAAACTGGAAAACGGCTTGGATGATCTCATCAACATGCTCTAAGCCAACAGGTGTCAAAGAGACGCTGACACTGAATTCGCGAAAGTTACTGCCCGACGCTCCACCACCAGCAGATAGCGAGGTAATCCACCCTTTGTTTTTAAGATAAAGCATTAAGCTGCCTTGACCTTCGTAGCCGAGTAAGTTGGCGAAGTATGACATTGGCTTTTGGTGATAATGCTGATTCGTGGCAGGTAATGGGAAAGAGAGAATCAGCTTGCGGATCTCTTTAATAGGTTCTACTTGAATTAGAACTTCGGTATGTTCTTTCGTCGTAAAAGGGACATCAACTACTTTTCCGTGTAATTGATTATTGCCCACATCGCTAAACTTGCCGGCAGCCCATTGCTCTAGCTCATCAAGTTCATGAGGACCTATGAGTGCTAATGTCATAAGGTCAGCAGAGTATTGTTCTTTATGAAAACGAACAATTTCTTCGCGAATACTTTGCCCATTTCGATCACTCAGCGTGTCGATATTTCCGACGGAAAATTTCGAAAATGGGTGAGCTTGGTTAATGGTCTCTTTTTGGACCTGATACAAACGTCGTCCATCTTCATTCAGCTTTAGTTTGTACTCTGAATCTACCGCTTGACGTTCTTTATCGAGCGCTTCCTCATTAAAAAGAGGGGCAGAAAAAAACTGGCTGAAACGGTCGAGACCTTTTTCAAAGGCGTTTGGATAAATATCGAAGAAAAAGCACGAGTGCTCAGTGCCTGTCCACGCATTATTTGAGCCACCATGTTGGCTAATAAAAGACTGGAATTCACCAACTTTGGGGTATTTGTCTGTGCCGAGAAACAGCATATGCTCCAAGTAATGAGCGAGCCCTTCACGATCATCAGGATCGTCAAAATGACCGACATTAACGGCCAGAGCGGCAGCCGATTTTTGAGCCTGCATATCTTGAATAAGCAGTACTCTTAGCTCATTGTTGAGAGTAAGGTAGCGATAGGAGCGACTATCATTAGGACTTAGATGCACTTATCTTCTCCAGATTAAGCGGAAGCTTGGACAGCTCAACCAAGCACCTGGCAACAAAAGCAATGTCTCACTATTGGTACTAACAGGGTTTACCAATACTTAAGTAAAATAATTATGACGTTAAATAAGAGACACGCAAAAACAAAGTTACAAATATTTTTAGACTACTTATTAAATTGTTAAGAAAGTCGAAGCCTTTAGCAAGTGAATTGATATAATTAATTTTTTTAAATAAGTATAGCTCTGTATCGATGGAACGATGAAGTTAACCATCAGTAGAAACAGGTAAATATATGAAAGTTTTTATAATGCGCCATGGCGAGGCTGTCCATTACGCACCTAGCGACGAAGAGCGAGCTCTGACATCTCACGGCAAAGAATGCTCGGTAATCGTTGCGAGAGCTTGCAAACAGCAAGGTTACTCGGAGTTTGACAAAGTGCTGGTCAGCCCATACCTGAGAGCACAACAAACTTGGGCTGCAATTAGTAGCGAGTTTAGTAGTAACGACGTGGTGACCTCTGACGATATTACGCCTTATGGTCAAGCGGAAGACGTGGTTGAGTATGTGTCAGCTATTGCTGAGTTAGAAAATCTAGAGTCAGTTTTGCTGGTATCGCACTTGCCGTTGGTTGGTTACCTAACTGCCGAATTTGTCGGTGATATCAGTGCACCAATGTTTCCAACATCAGGCTTAGTGTGTATTGAGTATGATGTGGAGAGAAGGCAGGGCGAAGTGCTCTGGCACATTCACCCTTAGGACGTTACTTTTCTGGTATTGAAAGCAATACCAACAGAGCACCATCACCACCAAACTCGAGTGGTGCTTGGTGAAACGCCATTACGTCTGGATGCTGCGCCAACCAAAGAGGCGCTTTTTGTTTCAGAATGTGCTTGCCGATGCCATGCATAACGCAAGCACAATGAATGTTCTCTTTCACGCAATGAGCAATCATTGCGCCTAATTCACGTTTTGCTTCTTGTTGTGTCATGCCGTGCATGTCTAAGAAAACATCAGGCACATAGACACCACGACGTAACCTCTTTACTTCATACGTAGACACATCATCGCGAGCATAGCGCGTTGGTCCTTCATCGCTTAAGTGCGGAACAAACTCATCCGAGAAGTAAAACTCTGCGTCTTTCGCTTCTCTATTGGTTCTTTTCGCTTCTTTTTGTTTCTTATTTCGGTTTGGCTGCTGGACTATGGTATCCTGTCGCAACTTTTTTACGCCTTGTACTGCGTCCCGGAATAGACCGAAATCATCATCGGTATTGTCGTCTTTCTGGCTCATTAATGGGAACAACTCATTAAATTAGGTTATTAGCAGTATTGTAGCGCTTTTTGGAGGCAATTTTGGATAAGATTTTTGTGGAAGAAGCCGTTTCTGAGCTTCACACATTACAAGATTTGATTCGTTGGACGGTCAGTCGCTTCAACGCAGCGGGTCTTTTTTACGGCCACGGCACTGACAATGCTTGGGATGAAGCGGTTCAGCTGATTCTGCCAACGCTGTACTTACCTATCGATGTGCCACCGCATGTTTTGAACTCTCGCTTAACAAGTAGTGAGCGTCTTCGCGTTGTTGAGCGTGTTATTAAGCGTATCAATGATCGCACTCCAACAGCTTACTTGACTAACAAAGCGTGGTTCTGTGGTTTAGAGTTCTTCGTTGATGAGCGCGTATTAGTGCCGCGTTCTCCAATTGGCGAATTAATTGAGGCGCAGTTCCAGCCATGGTTAAGTGAAGAGCCAGTACGCATCATGGACCTTTGCACTGGCAGTGGCTGTATTGCGATTGCATGTGCACATGCTTTCCCTGATGCCGAAGTAGACGCGATTGATATCTCCACCGATGCATTGGAAGTTGCAGAACAAAACGTTCAAGACCACGGCCTCGAGCAGCAAGTGTTCCCAATTCGCTCTGATTTGTTCCGCGATCTGCCAAAAGAGAAATACAACCTGATTGTCTCAAATCCACCATATGTGGATGAAGAAGATATGAATTCTTTACCAGAAGAGTTTACTCATGAGCCGGAGCTTGGTCTTGCGGCAGGGACCGATGGATTGAAATTGGTGCGTCGTATTCTTTCTAATGCACCAGACTACTTAACTGATAACGGCATTCTTATTTGTGAAGTGGGTAACTCTATGGTTCACATGATGGAACAGTACCCTCATATTCCATTTACTTGGATTGAGTTCGAGAACGGCGGTCACGGCGTATTTATGCTGACGCGAGAGCAGCTTGTTGCCCACGCTGAGGAATTTGCAATCTATAAAGATTGATCGTTAACGAGATGACTGAAGACGCCGCAATGAGAATTGCGGCGTTTTTTTGTTTGGGGGTTTACAACGTCTGCCTTTGTCGTCACTATGAAATCACGAAGAACAGACAGGCATTGAACAAGCTCGGATATAGCTTGTTCTGACAGACAGAGGAAGTAATGGCAGGAAATAGCATCGGACAACATTTTCGTGTAACAACATTTGGAGAAAGTCACGGTATTGCATTGGGTTGTATCGTTGATGGTTGTCCTCCAGGGTTAGAAATTACCGAAGCCGATCTGCAAGTAGACTTAGATCGTCGCCGCCCAGGTACCTCAAAGTACACCACTCAGAGACGTGAACCTGATGAAGTAAAAATCCTCTCTGGGGTATTTGAAGGTCAAACAACGGGTACATCAATTGGCCTGCTGATTGAAAATACCGATCAGCGTTCTAAAGATTATTCAGAAATTAAAGATAAATTCCGTCCCGGTCATGCCGACTATACCTATCACCAAAAATACGGGGTACGTGATTACCGAGGTGGTGGTCGTTCATCAGCTCGTGAAACCGCAATGCGTGTTGCGGCTGGTGCAATTGCAAAGAAATATCTTAAACAAGAATTCGGTGTAGAAATTCGTGCTTACTTATCACAAATGGGCGATGTGTCTATCGATAAGGTCGATTGGAATGAAATCGAAAACAACGCGTTCTTCTGCCCTGACGTGGACAAAGTCGAAGCATTTGATCAGCTGATTCGTGACCTAAAAAAACAGGGTGATTCCATTGGCGCTAAGCTGCAAGTAGTAGCAACCAATGTACCAGTTGGCCTTGGGGAGCCTATCTTTGATCGTCTTGATGCCGATATCGCTCATGCATTGATGAGCATTAATGCCGTTAAAGGTGTCGAGATTGGCGATGGCTTTGATGTGGTAAACCAAAAAGGCAGCGAACATCGTGACCCTTTAACGCCTGAAGGCTTTTCAAGCAACCACGCTGGGGGTATTTTAGGTGGTATTTCTACCGGGCAAGATATCGTTGCGAATATTGCTCTAAAACCAACATCAAGTATTACCGTTCCGGGAGACACAATTACTCGAACTGGTGAGCCAACTCAGCTAATTACCAAAGGTCGCCACGATCCTTGCGTGGGCATTCGTGCTGTGCCAATCGCGGAAGCGATGCTAGCGATTGTTCTCCTTGATCACTTACTGCGTCATCGTGGTCAAAACCACGGTGTAACGACAGAAACACCGGTTATTTAGCTCGAATAAGCAACAGACTTGAAGCCTCGCAGTAACGCTGCGAGGCTTTTTTTGTACCTCATCACGTCTTGGACAATAAATGCTCAAAATTAGTAATGATATGAAATTAGTCACAATAATTTTAGGGGTATAGGGTCACACTAGAACTTCATCGAGAAAAGGAGTGCATTTATTGGACAGAAGGATCCGAAAAATGACTTGGAAGACGAGCTGGCGGGAAACCGCCGACTCGATGCAACTGTGCTTGTTTCCAATCATTTTAGGAGTCCATTATGTCTCAACATGAAATCAGAAATATTGCCTTTGTCGGTCAAACAGGAACCGGTAAAACCAGCCTAATTGAACGCCTGCTTTTTGAGTCCCATTCCAGCCAACATCTTGGTCATGTGGAAGATGGTGACACCATCACTGATTTTGATGACCAATCCATACACTACCAGCATAGTGTTGAAGCAACTCCCGTTACGCTCTCTTGGCAAAAACACCAAATGAATATTATCGATACTCCAGGACAAGCTGAGCTGCTTGGCCGCACTTTGAGTATCTTTCCTGCTGTTGAAACGACGGCATTGATTCTTGATGCCAGTTTACCAATTAACCAAGTGTCAGAACGCCTTTTCAAATTTGCTCAAGAGCAGAAAAAATGCCAAATGATCGTGGTGAACAAGATTGACCAACATACCGATAAATTGGTGGCACTCTTAGAAGACATTGAGCAACGTTTTGGCGCTCAATGTTTGCCAATAAACTTACCTTCCGATAAGCCCGCAGAGGTCATAGACTGTTACTTCGAACCTAATCCAGAGCAAGCGACCTTGTTTAGCGGAGTTGAAGATGCCCATGAACTGCTCATCGATCAAGTAGTGGAGGTTGATGAAGCCTTGATGGAGCTATACCTAGAACAAGGCTCAGAATTAACACCAGAACAGCTTCATGATCCATTTGAGGAAGCCTTGCGCACTGGGCATGTAATACCAGTATGTTTCGTATCGTCCGATACGGGGGCAGGTTGTGATCTTCTGCTTCGTACATTGGCAGAAATTATGCCAATGCCTGATGAAGGTAACCCGCCTTTATTAGAGAAAAATGGCAAACGAGTATCAATTGACTGCGATAAACGTGACCACACGGTCGCGCATGTCTACAAAATAAATGTAGACCCATACATGGGCAAACTTGCTTATGTCCGAGTTTTCCAAGGGGAGCTCACAACAGGTAGCCAGTTGTTTGTTGGAGATAGCAGCAAGGCATTCAAAGTGGGCCATTTGTATAATCTGCAAGGTAAAAAACGACAAGAAATTAGCAGTGCTAAAGCCGGCGATTTATGTGTACTTGTTAAGGTGGATGATCTGGAGTTTGATTCGGTCATTCATGACTCCCATGATGAAGATGGAGTGGCGTTCAAAACACTAAACTTCCCTGAATCCATGTATAGCTTAGCCCTGCGCCCCAAAAAACGTGGTGATGAGCAGAAGCTTTCTGATGTTTTGGCTAAGATTGCCGCAGAAGATCCGACACTGAAAATTGAGCATCGCACTCGTACCAATGAAACAGTCTTGAGTGGACAGGGTGAATTCCACCTCAAAATTGCGCTCGAAAAAATGCTTAAAGTGTTTAAGTTGGACGTTGAAACCAGTCAGCCAAGCGTTGAATATTTCGAGACCATAACTAAGCCAGCAGAAGCGCAATATCGTCACAAGAAACAAAGTGGCGGAGCTGGGCAGTTTGGAGAGGTTCAGCTAAAAGTAAAACCGCTAGCAAGAGGCGCAGGATTTAAGTTTGTCAATAAAGTGGTAGGTGGTGCCATTCCAACGGCATTAATCCCTGCTGTGGAGAAAGGCATTCAACAGGCCCTTGAAGAAGGGGCTATTTCCGGTAACCCAATTCGTGATATTGAAGTGACGGTTTTTGATGGCAAATACCATTCAGTAGATTCAAAAGAAATTGCCTTTGTTATCGCAGGTAAGAAAGCCTTTTTGCAAGCGGTTGAAGAGGCAGGTCCAATAGTACTGGAGCCGATTGTGGATTTAACACTTGAGATACCGACTGCGTCAGTAGGTGATGTATCTGGCGACTTGTCCGGCAATCGTGGATTGATTGTTGGCAGCGAACAGGGGGCGTTTGGTAGTACGTTACTGGAAGCCAAGTCGCCAATTAACGAACTACAAGATTACTCGAGACGCCTCAAAGCACTGACGGGTGGCGAAGGGCGATTTAGTATGACGCTTAGCCACTATGAACCGGCACCGCCAACGATACAAAAGAAAGTATGTGAAGGCGCTGATTGATTCTGATATTTCCTAAACGATGAAAAAAAGCCCCGCACCTCGAATGAGGTTGCAGGGGCTTCCAACCGACGTTGTTGTTATTCTTCAAACGCTATAAGTTAGGATCTGTCACTCTCTTGTTGTGATTCTAGTTTAGTTGTAGTTTGGTCATTTTCCGAATCCGTGGCTTGTTCTTGCTGCTCCATCTCTGCGATTTGCTGCTCAAGTTCTTTAATTCGAATTTCTGCTTCAAGCTCGGCAACACGTTTTTCTGATTCGCTGCGCGTATCTTTGTCCAAGCTTTCGGCAAGGATCTCAGTACGCTCGGTTTCTCTCGCTTCTGCGGTATCTTTCATAGAGCCCGATACGCCACCGGCAACCGCACCCATAGTGCCTGCTTTTACTGCGACTTCAGGGCTACCAGTTAAAGCACCTGCTGTGACGCCAATAAGCGCACCACCAATAGCACCACGATTACGCGCTGCATTTCGATTCTCTTCCTCGCCATCCGTAGCCTTATTAGACGCGCATCCCGTTGCGAATATAGCCATAACGATCGCGAGTGCTTTTAAAGAATTAGACTTAAACATAGTTGAGTACCTATTGTGCGGCCACGAGCAAACGTTGCTGCGCAGCTAACGTTTAATGTTGGTTGCTTTGGATGAGTCTTACTATAAAAGCAGAAGAGAGTAGGAGCGATAGAGCGGAGAAGATAGCTGATATTTACTTTGTAAATATCAGCTAAGAGAAAAAATGGTGTTGAATTGGGCTTAGTGGACGGCTTCTTCACTATCAAGGTGGAAAGAAGGCAAACGCCATTTAAACCGAACCGCTGCCATGCGCAGGGTATAACCGATCACTAAGGTAACTATCGTTGTGGTCAAAGTGCTCACACCGTATTCCAGAAGAACAAGGTACAAACAAGCAGCGATGACGGAGATCGACGCGTAAAGCTCTTGGTGTAGTACCAGAGGTGTCTGACGGCAAATCAAGTCACGCAACAAGCCACCAAAAACTCCGGTTACTAATCCGGAAACGATACAGATAAACGGGTGTAATCCCATGCCAAGCCCGACGTTAGTGCCAATGATGGTGAAGACAACAAGACCGAGTGCATCTAAACGAATGAACACCCCTTTGAACTTGATGATCCATTTGGCAAGCCCAGTAGTGAGAACACCTGCCACACAAGTGATGGCGAGAAATTCAGGATGTTTTACCCAACCAAGAGGGTAATGGCCAAGCAGAATATCGCGAACGGTACCACCGCCAATAGCGGTAGCACTCGCTACTAACATAACTCCAAACCAGTCCATATTGCGACGGCCAGCGCTCAGTGCGCCAGTCATTGCTTCGGCGGTAATCCCAATAATATATAAGACACTTAGCAACATGACACGATACTCGAAAATAAAAGATGCGCTAGTGTAGTGGCATAAAGGCGTTGTGACGAATGAAATATTATATAAAGGAAACGTTTTTCTGATTAATAAAACTAATGATACGACTTGTTCCCTCACCTCAAGACTTTACCTCTAGCAAAATTCCATAGACAATACGCCACAATTGTTTTCGCTTAACTGTCACTATGCAGCATCAGTACCAAGATTTAATTACTATTTTTAACCAAACTTTCTATCAGGAATACAACACTAAGCTAGAGCTTGGTGGAGATGAGCCTATCTATTTACCTGCCGACGAAACAACGGAATATCATCGTATTGTCTTTGCACGAGGTTTTTACGCTTCAGGCTTACATGAGATTGCACACTGGTGTGTGGCGGGACCTGAAAGAAGATTATTGGAAGATTTTGGCTACTGGTATCATCCAGATGGGCGTACTCAGGAAGTGCAGAGTGAATTTGAGAAAGTAGAAATTCGCCCTCAAGCTTATGAATGGATTTTATCCGTCAGTGCAGGGTTCCCGTTTACCGTAAGTTGTGACAATCTAAGCGGCGACTTTGAGCCAGATAGAGTGGCGTTTATGAGTAAAGTACATGACGAAGTAATGGCAATACTTTCCGAAGGTATTCCTAAGCGGGTATTGGCACTTTCTCAAGCACTAAGACAGTTTTATCAAATCCCTGAACTTAGCCGTGACCAATTTGCGGTTCGTTAGAGTAAACTAGGAAAAACCTAAACTATGATCATCGAATATGAAGAAAAACTTCTAGAGACCATTGATTCTCGCATCCAAGACGCATCCGAAGATGAGTTGTTTGCTGGTGGGTATCTTCGCGGCCACATTTCGTTGTCAGCGGCTTCTTGTGAGGAAGAAGGGGTGGTGGATTTGGCTGAGTTCAAAACTCGTATTCAGGCTAGTATTGATGAAGCGAAATCTGAATTGTCTCCAGCCGATAGAATCATAGTGAACGATCTTTGGACCGAACTACAAGCCGCGATCTAATCTTGTTCGAAAAAATCGATTGATTTGATTGGTTTTACTCGCTTGTTGAAAACGATGGATAGGTTAACCTTTAAACAACTTCTTAAAACGTTGTCACTAATAAGGAACTTGTCATGAAAGTAATCGCATTCGGAGCCAGCACGAGCAGCACTTCTATCAACAAAGCATTAGCTACTTATGCTGCAAATCTGATCGAAGGCGCGGACGTTGAAGTACTCGATCTTACCCAGTTTGATGTGCCAATGTTTAGCGAAGATAAAGAAAAAGAAATTGGCCAAGCCGAAGGGGCAAAGGCATTCTTAGCGGCTATTCATCAAGCTGATGCTTTGGTGGTGTCTTTTGCTGAACATAACGGCCATCATCCAGCGGCTTATAAAAACCTGTTTGACTGGGCAACGCGCATTGAACGCGAGGTGTTTAAAGGCATTCCGGCGGTTTATTTGGCTACCTCACCTGGTCCAGGCGGAGCAAGTAACGTTCTTGCGGCTGCGGTTAACTCTGCACCTTATTTTGGCGGCAATGTTAAAGCCACAGTCTCAGTGCCAAGTTTCTACGACAACTTTGACTTGGAAGCGGGAAGTCTGCGCAATGTAGAACTGGTTGAGCAAATTCAAACTGCTGTTAAACAGTTATAAGTAAAGGCGCCAAATGGCGCCTTTACTCTATCAGATCGTCTTATATTGATTTAAAACTCGTATGCTGCTGAGATTTTAATGTTGCGTCCAGGCTCATAGTCGTCCAACGTAAACCCTCTTGCAGTTCCAGATCGTGAAGCATGAGAGACGTACTGCTCATTAAAGATGTTATCAATACCAAAGGTTACCGAAAGCTCAGGCGTTTGGTTAGGAACCCATTGTGCGTAGAAATTGTGAACATTGTAACCTTGCTTAATAGGCGCTCCATCCTGAACGTTCGTTTCATCAAGTACCACTATGGATGTCCATCCAATTAGCGTATCAACGGCAAAAATATCATATTCCAAGGTTACGGCAATACTATCCCCAATGTCCGCACTGCGTCCTGCAGCGTTGACTACGGGCCCACCGTTGGTCAAATCTTTGTTGTCCGACTTGGAGTATGATGCTTTCGAGCGGAATGCTTGATAGCTGTATGTACCGCTTAGCTCAAAGCCGCGGTATTGGGCGTCGCCTTTGTTGTAAATGTTGTAAACATATGGGCGACCACTACCTTCTGCGACGATATAGTCATCTATACGAGTATTAAATAGAGTTAAGTTACCGCCAATAAAGTGTTCCGAGATATGTCGATTGAACTTGAGTCCACCTTGAGCGTTGTAACCTGTTTCTGGTTTGATATCGTCGGACAAATAAGCCACATCCTGATATCGAATAAAGGTCTCTAACAGTTCTGGTCCTTTAAAGAGTGTTCGCCCACTGGCAAATAATGTCCATCCATCCACAAATTCCCAATCTGCTGCCAAAGCCCATGTGAAGTCAGAAAATGTCTTGTCGCTGGTTGTGGCTTCACGTTTATAGTTGTCGTAACGACCTCCAAGCGTTACTGCAAACCTATCTGTAGCATAAAACTTGTCTTCGATGAATGCAGCGCTGGAAATAGCGCTTTCATCCATAAATTCGACCCCACCGTAGGCACTTTTTGACTGTTTGTCGACATAATCGACACCGTAAGTGAGTGAGTTGTCGAAGCCAAAGACCGGTAGTTGAGATTGCACTTTAGCGTTGAAGCCCTGATTACGGTTTTCAGCGCTATTGTTGGAATGTCGGTTGCCCGGCCAGCGCCCACTGATGGCGCTCTCATCGCGCTCTATCTTGGTTTTACTGTAAAACGCATTTACCCGACCTATATGTTTCTCTTTGTTGAGTTCGTAATTAAGCGTAATGGTATTACGGTCATAAGTTGTCGGAATGAGATCGTCCTGAGTGAGCCCTATATTGGCGTTTCCACCCATATCAGGGCGAGGGTTGTAATCACCTTTGTCACGATAGTAGTCATAAGCCAGTTCAAAGCGGTGTTCGTGAGTGGGTTCAAATCCTAGTTTACCCAGAATGTTATAAACATCACCTTCGGAGCCATAAGTTTGATTACCATCACCATCTTTAAAATTACCACGGCTTACACCGTGGCCGTATACCATATAATCAACTTTCTCTGACATCAGTCCATAAAGAGTTAGCGAGCCTTGCTTACTGTTGTTGTCAGCATAGCCACCAAACACACGGGCGCCAAACTGATCAGAACCTCGAAGCAAATCCCGTGCATCTTTCGTTTCAAAATAAACCGCGCCACCAATGCCACTTTGAGTAACAGAGTTATTGCCAACTTGAATGTCTACTTGTTTGATGATGTCAGGGTTGAGTGTCAAGTTACCGATGTGATGGAACATATTTGCGTGCTGCGAAGCGCCATCTAAACGAATATCTAAATCAGTTTCACCAAATCCGCGAATATTAATTCGCTGGTTTACCGAGTGCGTACCGCCAACATCGACACCGGGTATATCTCGTAATAAGTCGGACATATGATCGGCTTGGCGTAGTGACATATCTTCAGCAAACACTGACTCCGAGCTACTGGAGACTTTTGCTCCCCAGACCACAACGGTTTCTTCAAGTGGGGTATTTTCGTTATTGATAGCGGTATCCGCTAAAGATTGGGCACTTACTAAAGCAAGAGCCACCGCTAAGCTGGTTTTAGATAAGTCGTGATAGGGCTTTGAGGGTAGACAAACATTCATAAAATTAACCAATGACGTAAATGATAATAGTTTGCATTTATGATAAGTTTGTAATTTGGTCGTGAATAGCAAAAACAATTATGAGAAATCGTCCAACAGTTATGAGTTTTATAAAGAGGAATGGCAGTGGAATTGGCCAATAGTGTTTTTAAGAAAGTGGTAATGACAAAAAGAGTCGCTGACAACGACCTTGAGGCGATTGTTAGTGAGACACCTTCCCGACGTTCGCAATTGGCTAGAGGGGTGTTTATCTCACACCCTTCTACTATTGAGGAAGGGTATGTTCTTCACGGAGGTATCAGTGAAGAATTAATGAATACCAAAGTAGTTTCTGTCGCCACGCCAGCTCTCATCGTAACTGTGCTACTCGAGGGGAGGCTCAGCTTTGGGTACGATGACCTCTGTTTTGATTTATCGGGAACGAATCAATCGCAAGCGATAGCGGTTAATCTGACGAAGCCAGCAAGTTTTCGAAGAGATATCATCAAGCAATCGACATTAAAGAAAATTAACATCTTGTTTTCTCACCAGTGGTTGCAATCTAGGCTGGGGAGCGGGTCTTGTACACTGAATCAATTTCTCAATACTCATAAGGCACATATCGACGTTCATTATTCTGAAGAATTGGATCGGATAGTTCGTAGTCTTATTGAACCAAGACAAAACAGCAATTTTAATGACACGATCTCAAGAGATATTGCGACATTGCAGTTGGTTAAAATCGTCACGGATGAAATTGAGCAGCGTTTACCAATCTCCAACTTGTCACAACAGAAACGGCCAGATAGTGTGGCGCAGTTGATTAAACACATTGAGTACAATTTAGATCAGGATCTAGGTTTGGAAGAACTCGCTCGCTCGATGGCAATGAGTGTTTCTAAGTTACAAAGAAAATTCAAGAATCAGATTGGCATGACGGTCATAAGTTATGTGAGAGCGCGCAAATTGGAGCGCGCTAAGCAGTCTATTGAACAGGGAGGACTATCCATATCCGAAGCTGCATACGAAGCGGGCTATCATCATCCTTCTAATTTTACCTTAGCGTTTCGCAAGCACTTTGGGCAGTGCCCGTCCAAACTGATAGTGGAAGAGGTCGAATAAGGTGAAGCGACGAATCGTGATGTTCTATCAATATTGACGATTTCATTTGATGTTTATCAAGCTGAAGGAGTACCCTAGCAGCAAACTAAAATCATAAGGATGTATCATGATTAAGCTTGCGATAGTAGGAACCAATTGGATTAGTGAGAAGTTTGCTCAGGCGGCACTAGAAAGTGAAAAATTCATCGTGCGTGGCGTTTATTCTAGAGCGTTAGAAACAGCAAAGCGTTTTGGTGAGCCTCTTGGAGCGACGTTGTTTTTTGATAGTTTAGATGAGCTTGGATTATCGACAGACATTGATGCAGTTTATATTGCTTCTCCTAACAGTCTGCACTGCCAACAAGCGATTCAACTTATGCGCGCGGGCAAACACGTGATTTGTGAAAAGCCGTTAGCTTCGAATATTAAAGAAGTTGAGCAGATGTTTGAGGTTGCCAAAGAGAATGGCGTTGTTCTAATGGAAGCCTTCAAAACGGCGTACTTACCTAACTTTATTGAGTTAAAAAAAGCCACGAAGGAATTAGGCCGCCTACATAAGGTTCATTTGACCTATTGCCAATATTCCTCACGTTACCAAAGATACCTTGACGGCGAAAATCCAAATACGTTCAATCCTGAGTTTTCTAACGGCTCTATTATGGATATTGGTTTTTATTCCGTTGCGGCAGCGGTTGAGTTGTTTGGCGCCCCAAACAAGATTCAAGCGTCTGGGCATTTACTGGAGTCGGGCGTTGATGCGCATGGCAGTGTGTTGCTAAGTTATTCGGACTTTGATGTGACGCTGGAGCATTCAAAGGTGAGTAACAGTTACGCGGCGAGCGAGATTCAAGGTGAAGAAGCGAGCTTACTACTCACTCACTTTTCTGAGTGTCTAGGCTTTGAAAAGCGAGAAAGAAGCGGTGAAATCACCAGCGTGTCGCTTCCACAAGTAGAGAACAGCATGATGTATGAAGCTGAGGCGTTTGCTTCTATGATCACTGCGCAAGAAATGGATCCGCATGCGGTGCAGCGTTCATTGGATATTTCGAGAATAATTACCGAAGTACGATTGCAGACCGGTGTGGTGTTCCCGGCTGATAAATAATCGATAGAAAAAGCAAAGGAGCCGATAAGATATCGGCTCCTTTCGTTTATGCTTTCTGATGACTTGAATCAGTTGACGTCGCTAAAGAGCGTTCTATGAGTTTGGATTTTCCAAGGCCAATGAACACCATCACGGTGGCGACGACAATGCAGATAGCACCGACACCGACTTGTCCTTGAAAGTCACCAGTTGCCGTAGCTGACTGGGCGACAATTGGCCCAAGTGCAAGACCTACTGTACCAATCTCTGGCCCGTAGGAACTGAAATACCCTGACTTATCGGTGGTGGCTAATGCGGTGTAGTAACGTGCGTACATCATGTTCCATAGCATGATATAAAATGCTGAAAAACCGAGGAAAGAGGTGGTGTCATTGGTGCTAGCCATACCAAAGCAGACTGCGGCATTGATGATACTTAGCGAGACAATTATCGTGGTATGACTGTACTTTTTATCCACTACAGCCGTCAAAATACCACCAACAACTGCCATTACTGAACCAACCGCTAACACCAAACCAACATCTTCAGTGGAAGCTTGCATATCATCGCCAATAATTTCGATGTACGGGTAAATAATTCCTAGACTCAAACTGTACACAAGAAACGCGCCGCCGACCCATATCATCGGGACGACAAATGTTTTCTTATCCACCTTGCTCTGACTACCCTCTGATATCTCAAGATCTTTGTCGAGACGGCCATTATCTGGGTAGAACCAAAATGCCACTAGACAAAGAGCGGATGCGAACATGAAGAATTGATATAGCGCATTCAAACCATAGGTAGCCATTAACTCTGGAATGAGGATAAACCACGTGATCAGCCATACATTCAGAGCTGCAATCATATAGCCAAAATTCCGACCAGGGTGACGAGTCACACTCATTCCGACAAGACCTAGTGAGTAACCAATACCCTGACCACTACCTGCAATGAGGCGACTTAAGATAAAACTGTCAAAATCTTGTGCCGTCATACTTAAATAGTTGCCCACAATCAATGCAAGTGCAGCAAGGTATCCAATATAGCGCCAATTAGTACGACGAATGAGTAGCAACGAAAAGAGAAGTGATGAAAGGGCGGTGGCTAATAATTCGTACATGGCAATACTTTCGATTTGTGCGTCATTTAATGACATCACTTCGGCCGCACCACCTAGCATAAAAGGTAGAAAGTTAAAGGCATTTGGGGCGAACATTACCAGCATCATGGCTGCAATGATCAGGGCTTTGGAGTCGATAGTCCTAGCGGGGCTCACAAAGTGTTTTAACATAGTTATCTCCTATCCATCCTAGATTAGGGTTGTTAATGATATGTTAATCATGAGTGCTATTGATGAATTACAGTAGTACCCTTATGGGTTACAAAAATGTTGCAATTGTACTTATTGTGTAAATTGCTACTGCCTTCAATATCTGTTTATCGAACACATATTGAAGGCGGGGAGATTTAGAGGGGAGCGCTATCTATTGGCGTGTTATCGTTTAACTCAAAGTGACGATCAACCGAGAACATAGTCTTTAAAGTGATCTCGCAGATCTTTTTTACTGAGTTTGCCAGTGGCGGTGTGAGGAAGTTCGTTAATAAACTCAACGGCGTCGGGGATACAGAACTTCGCCACTTTACCATCGAAGTGAGCCAAGAGCTCTGATTCCGTCACAGTCACATCATGAGTGACTGCAATAAGCAGCGGGCGTTCACCCCACTTGTTGTGCGAAACACCGATCACTGCAGCTTCCTTGATATCAGGGTGCCCTACAGCGATATTCTCCAGTTCAATTGAGCTAATCCACTCGCCTCCTGACTTAATAACATCTTTTGAACGATCGGTGATTTGCATGTAACCATCAGGATCAATGCTGGCTACGTCTCCGGTATCAAAGTAGCCGTTGCTATCAACACTTTCTCCTTGCTTGTAATACCCTGACGCAATCCACGGGCCTCGTACTTTGACCGAACCAAATTGGTGACCATCCCACGGCACCTGATTGCCTTGCCAATCTTCTATTCGCATATCTACGCCAAACACAATGCGACCTTGTTTAAGCTGGTACCCCATCTTTTGTTCATCAGCAAGTGAACGTAGCTTTGGCTTGAGTTTATTGAAGGTACCAAGGGGGCTCATTTCGGTCATACCCCAAGCATGGTGCATCGAGACATTAAATAATTCATCGAACTCCCTTATTAATACTTCAGGACAAGCAGAGCCACCGACGACGATTCGCTTGAGACTTGGTACTTGAAGCTCTGATTGTTTTAAATGCTCCAACAACATCAGCCACACAACAGGCACACCCGCTGTCATGGTCACGCCTTCATTGTTGATAAGCTCAGTCAATGTAGCTCCATCTGCCATTTTGGGGCCGGGCATCACGAGTTTAGTCCCAGTCATCGGGGCACTGTACGCCAGACCCCATCCGTTAACATGAAACATAGGTACGATAGGCATTACGCACTCATCGATGGAAAGCCCAAACGCATCAGGTAGAGCACTGCCTAATGAGTGAAGGACTGTCGACCGGTGTGAGTAAAGCACGCCTTTGGGATGGCCTGTTGTCCCCGAGGTATAGCATAAAGAACTGGCGTCATCTTCTTCTAGCTCGGGCCAAGTAAATACAGTGCTTCGGTCTGCGATAAAACTTTCGTAGTCCAATAGGTTTTCGATTTGAGATTCAGGTAAGTGAGCGTGATCCGTTAGTGCGATGAAGTGGTTAACGGTAGAGAGTTTGCTTTGCAGTTTTTCAATAAGAGGTGTGAAGATGGGGTCAAAGAACACTATGGTGTCTTCTGCATGATTGATGATGTACTCAATTTGTTGTTCAAAGAGTCTAGGATTGACGGTGTGTAATACTCCCCCAGAACAAGAGATGGCGTAGTACAACTCAAGATGTCGGTAGTCATTCCATGCAAGCGTAGCGACGCGCTGACCTTTTTTTAATCCCAGTGATTTGAGTGCATTCGCCAATTGTCGAGTTCGTGAAAAGGCGTCCGACAAGGTATAGCGGTGCCTAGGGTTGTCGTAGGTCACCGAGACTATCTCGGTATCGCCATTGACGCGGTCGGCGTGACGCATGATTTCAGTGATGGTGAGAGGGACGTTCATCATCTGTCCTTTCATTATGCAACTCCATTTGTGTTGATGAAATGTAAACAGTATGTGATCGCTTTCCTTTTGGGTATGTACCCTGATGGGGTTACGTGCTCGAAGTGACTTAAGGGGTCTATGTTCTAACTCGGTTCAATCTGTGATGGTCTTCATCAAAACGCAGGTATTTTACTTTTTATCATCAACAATATTTGCCATCGTGTACTAAATAATGCCCAAAAATAGTCGCAAGTTTGACAAATCGAATAGGTCATTGGGTCATCGTTTGAGATGTTGAATTGGTGGATTTGAGCTAGTGCCCCTGACGTGGTATTTCATCAGGGAGCGATACGTGATAAGGAGTGTCTATGTCAGTTATTATGGACGGGTGGATGGAGTTTAGCCATCGCTATCCTCCTCTTATTGAAGCAATCGGTGAGCAGAGCTTTTTGGAAAAACTGTCTCAGCTCATTACCAACATTGTTGACTATGAAAGTCTAGTGGTTATGGGCTTTAGCGAAGATAAAGCCCCAGTGGTCATCTATAACGATACCAACTTCTTTGCCGAACAGAGCAGAGATAAAGAATTTATGGGGGCGTTAGTTTTGGATCCGTTTTACCAACTGATCCGCAAAGGCGTGAGAGAGGGGGTGTATAAACTGGATGAAATCGCCCCAGATGAGTTTTATAGCAGTGATTATTACCATCAGATATACAAGAAGACTGGCTTACAGCAAGAAATAGGCTTGATTGTTACTTGTACCGAAGGGTTCACTTTGGTGCTTTCTGCTGGGCTGAGAAATAAACAGAGTGTTGATTGTGATGAGAAGCGACGTCTGAATTTGTACTTTGACATGCTTAAATCAGCCATTCGTAAACATTTTGAGTTGGGAAGCCCAGAAGAGAGAACGATTGGGCATCAGCTCAATGACATTTTTAGTAATTTTGGGAAAGACTTCTTAAGTGAAAGGGAATGCCAAGTGACGCAACTGGTTCTGCAAGGCTATTCAACCAAAGCGATTGCTCCATTGTTAGAAGTCAGCACCGAAACCGTCAAAGTGTATCGAAAGCGGATTCATAACAAACTAAAGATATCTTCCCAATCTGAGTTGTTTTCTCTTTTTCTTGAGGCGGCATCAACGGTTCCCGCTGATAGTAATATCGATCCATTGACGGTCTATTTCGGAGGCAAACATGTCCATTGATGATGAGAGTAATGTCACCTCATTGGGGAATTCAATTTCTACCGAAAGCGCGGAACAATGATGATGTTGGAACAGGCAAGCAGCAATCAAGTAGTAGCAATCAAGTTTGCTAGTGACACATCTCCTTATCTGAACTCACGCTTGAGCCGCGTGAAAACATCAGTTTCCCCGACCTCCTGGTAGTCAGAGGTCGGGTCTTTTTGTGATCTCTATCCTAGGGTTTCTGTACGTCATTCACTTGTATGTGATTATGTTCACATTTAGGTTTTTTTTGACATTTGATAATTCTACAGCAAGGGTAGAATGAAAACGAATTGTTAAACTTGATGCTAGATGGTTGGCATAATGTGCTGAATAATCGTTAATAAATAGAACTATCAATATTAATTTCTAGCTATATTTCTCTGAGCAGAGAGAAGTTGTCAATTTACCTTCACATTGCAGTATATTCATCTGATTTTTACCTGTTGTAGGAGAATTATGCCATTTTTGCTACAAAAATATGGCAAATTAGTTCGAAGGTTGGTAATGTGAACCGCAATCTTTGTATGGATTTAGAATTAAATGCTCAAAAAGTGAGCTAAATAAATCTAAAATGCTGTCCGTTCTAGCAATCTTACGAAGAAGTCATGGATGCAAAATTAAAACTTGGAGTTAAATGCATGTATAAGAATAAAATCACGCAAGCCCTTCTTCTAGGTGCTGGCATGGCAGTGGCTGCCACTTCTTTTTCTACTCTTGCCGCAGATGTACCAGCGGGCACTAAACTAGCAGAGAAACAAGAGCTTGTTCGTGGTAACGGTACCGAGGTAGCAACACTCGATCCACACAAATCTCAAGGTGTTCCAGAGTCACACGTAATTCGTGACCTTCTTGAAGGCCTAGTGAACCAAGATGCAAATGGTAAGACTATCCCAGGTGTTGCCGAAACTTGGGAAACGGCAGACAACCAAACTTTCACTTTCCACCTACGCAAAGACGCAAAATGGTCTAACGGCGATCCTGTAACGGCAAACGACTTCGTATACAGCTTCCAACGCGCAGTTGATCCAGCAACAGCATCTCCATACGCTTGGTACATGGAATACACCAAGATGGCAAACGCTAAAGACATCGTTGCTGGCAAGAAAGACAAGAGCGAACTAGGTGTTAAAGCAGTAGATGACTACACGCTAGAAGTGACGCTAGATACAGCAGTACCTTACTTCGTAATGATGATGGGCCACACAACGGTTAAGCCAGTTCACCAAGCGACGGTAGAAAAATTCGGTGACCAGTGGACTAAGCCAGAGAACTTCGTTGGTAACGGTGCGTTTGTTCCTAACAAATGGGTAGTTAACGAGCGTCTAGAGCTTGTACGTAACGACAACTACTGGGATAACGACCATACTGTTCTTAATAAAGTAACGTTCTTGCCTATCGAGAACCAAGTTGCTGAAATGAATCGTTTCCTTTCTGGCGAACTAGATTTCACATACGAAGTACCTAACGAGCACTTCCGTCGTCTACAAAAAGAGTACCCACAAGATGTAAACATCAAGGGTAACCTATGTACTTACTACTATCAGTTCAATGCACAAAAAGCACCGTTTAACGACGTTCGCGTACGTAAAGCAATGTCTTATGCAATGGACCGAGATATCGTTACTAAAGCTATCCTTGGCCAAGGTCAAAAACCAGCTTATTTCCTAACGCCAGAGATCACTGCAGGCTTCGACCCTGTAACTCCTGAGTATGGTCAGCTTTCTCAGAAAGAGCGTATCGCTGAAGCGAAGCGTCTTCTTGAAGAAGCAGGTTACACGAAGAGCAACCCTCTAGAGTTCAACCTACTTTACAACACATCTGAAAACCACAAGAAGATTGCTGTTGCAATCGCCTCTATGTGGAAGAAAGAGCTAGGCATCAACGCGAAGCTTGAAAACCAAGAGTGGAAGTCTTACCTGGACAGTAAAGACACAGGTAACTTTGACGTTGCACGTGCTGGTTGGTGTGGTGACTACAACGAAGCGTCTTCATTCCTAACACTAATGGTTAGTCAAAACACAACGGCGGGTCAGCACTATAAGAGTGCAGAATACGATAAGATCATCGATAAAGCCCTACACTCTACTTCTGAAGAAGAGCGCACTCAGCTATACATCGATGCAGAGAAATTGCTAGCGAAAGATATGCCAATTGCTCCTATCTATCAGTATGTTACAACACGTCTAGTATCACCTCAGCTTGGTGGTTACCCAGAAGGTAACGCTGAAGATAAGATCTACTCAAAAGATCTATACATCAAAGCAAAATAATCCCCTATAAAAAATATAACTAACTAAGACCTGTGTGTGCGTAAGCACACGCGGTGTCTATTTTATTTTAAATTGTCACAGACTGGATGGATGAGTTTATGATTAAATTCATACTTAAACGGATATTTGAAGCGATACCAACACTGTTGGTATTAATTACTGTCTCCTTTTTCCTGATGCGATTCGCACCAGGTAACCCTTTTTCAAGTGAGCGCCCACTTCCACCGGAAGTTATGGCGAACATTGAAGCAAAATATGGCCTTGATAAGCCAGTATTCGAACAGTACACCACGTACTTGACCAACATCTTACAAGGTGATTTTGGTCCATCTTTTAAATATCAAGATTACACCGTAAACGAGCTTATTTCGGTTGCTTTACCTGTATCGGCCAAAGTAGGTCTGATTGCCTTCATCTTTACCGTTATCATGGGGGTAACCGTAGGGACTATTGCTGCTTTACGGCAAAACACTTGGCTCGATTACACGATTATGTCTACGGCCATGCTTGGGGTCGTTATGCCTTCTTTCGTATTGGCACCAGCATTGATTTATCTGTTCTCACTGCATTGGAATCTTTTCCCTGCTGGTGGCTGGCATGATGGTGGCTTTCAATACATCGTGTTACCCGTGATCGCCATGTCACTGCTTTATGTTGCAACGTTTGCACGTATTACTCGTGGCAGCATGATTGAGACATTGAACAGTAACTTTATCCGCACAGCTCGCGCAAAAGGCTTGAGCTATCGTTATATCGTTCTTAAGCACGCTCTTAAGCCTGCACTGTTGCCAGTAGTATCGTACATGGGCCCAGCGTTCGTAGGTATTATTACCGGTTCGGTAGTAGTAGAGACTATTTTCGGATTACCTGGTATCGGTAAGCTGTTTGTAAACGCAGCCTTTAACCGAGACTATTCGTTAGTAATGGGGGTCACCATCTTAATTGGTTTCCTATTCATTCTATTTAACGCCATCGTAGATATCTTGCTTGCGATGATCGACCCGAAAATTCGTTACTAAGGGAGTGTGGTAATGATGCTAACGAAAAAAGAAAACTTGGAAGCGGTAGAGAAGTTTTCCGAGAATTTAGAAATTGAAGGTCGTAGCTTGTGGCAAGACGCGCGTATCCGTTTTATGCGTAACAAAGCTGCGATGGTGAGTTTATTTATTCTAACCCTGATGACATTAGCAGTGATTTTCCTGCCAATGTTTGCTCAATACGCGTTTGATGATACGGATTGGTATGCCATGCATGCTGCACCAAGTGCTGAGCACTGGTTTGGTACTGATAGTCTTGGACGTGACCTTTATGTGCGTACATTAATGGGTGGCCGTATCTCTCTAATGGTAGGGGTTCTAGGTGCATTTGTTGCGGTACTGATTGGTACACTTTACGGTGCAACATCAGGCTTTATTGGTGGTCGTGTTGACCGCGTTATGATGCGTGTACTTGAGATTTTGTACGCTGTACCGTTTATGTTCTTGGTTATCGTTCTAGTAACATTCTTCGGTCGTAACATTGTGCTTATCTTTGTGGCTATCGGTGCGATTGCATGGCTGGACATGGCGCGTATTGTACGTGGTCAAACTCTTAGCTTACGCAGCAAAGAGTTTATCGAAGCGGCACACGTTTCGGGCGTGAGTAATTGGAAAATTATCACACGTCACATTGTCCCTAACGTACTTGGTATCGTAGCGGTGTATTCAACACTACTTATCCCAAGTATGATTTTGACAGAATCTTTCCTTTCATTCCTTGGCCTTGGCGTACAGGAGCCGATGACCAGTTGGGGCGCATTGCTTCAAGAGGGTTCTCAAACAATGGAAGTGGCTATTTGGCAGTTAGTTTTCCCTGCTATTTTCATGGTCGTAACCTTGTTCTGCTTTAACTATGTTGGCGATGGTCTTCGTGACGCGCTGGATCCAAAAGACAGATAAGAACTAGAAGAAAGGATTGAATATGAGCTTATTAGATGTCAAAGATCTGCGTGTTGAGTTCACCACGCAGGACGGTATTGTTACCGCTGTAAACGACTTGAATTTCTCCCTCAACCAAGGCGAAACGCTGGGTATTGTAGGTGAGTCCGGTTCAGGTAAATCGCAAACTGTATTCGCTATCATGGGCTTGTTAGCGAAAAACGGTATCATTTCGGGTAGTGCACAATTTGAAGGGCGTGAAATCCTCAACTTGCCAGAAAAAGAACTGAACAAAGTTCGCGCTGAGCAAATTGCGATGATTTTCCAAGACCCAATGACGTCGCTTAACCCATATATGAAAGTTAGCGACCAACTGATGGAAGTACTTATGCTGCACAAAGGCATGGGTAAAGCGGAGGCATTCGAAGAGTCTGTTCGTATGCTTGAAGCGGTAAAAATTCCAGAAGCGCGCAAGCGTATTACTATGTATCCACATGAATTTTCAGGCGGTATGCGTCAACGTGTGATGATTGCGATGGCGCTATTGTGTCGTCCAAAACTGCTGATTGCTGACGAACCGACAACGGCATTGGATGTAACGGTTCAGGCTCAGATCATGGACCTTCTGAACGAGCTTAAATCGGAGTTCAACACAGCTATTATCATGATTACGCATGACTTGGGTGTTGTTGCAGGTTCATGTGACAAAGTACTAGTTATGTACGCAGGTCGTACGATGGAGTACGGCACGGTAGATGAAATCTTCTATAACCCTAGCCACCCTTATGCGGAAGGTCTGTTAAAGGCAATCCCTCGTCTGGACACGGAAGGGGAGATCCTACCAACGATTCCAGGTAATCCACCAAACTTATTACGTTTGCCACCGGGCTGTCCTTACCAAGAGCGCTGCCACCGTGCAACTCCACAGTGTAGCGTGTCTGCGCCAACACTAGAGAACTTTGGACAAGGTCGTCAACGTGCGTGTTTTTCTGATTGGGAGGCTTGGGCAAAATGAATGCAATGACAAACAACAAATCACTATTACTTGATGTAAAAGAGCTAAAAGTACACTTCAGCATTGCATCGAAATCAGCTTGGCCTTGGTCAAAGCCGGCTCAGCTTAAAGCCGTAGATGGCGTAAATGTTCGTCTATACGAAGGTGAAACACTGGGTGTAGTAGGCGAGTCAGGTTGTGGTAAGTCTACGTTTGCACGCGCCATTATCGGTCTTGTAGAAGCGACAGATGGTGAAGTGATGTGGCTTGGTCAAGATTTGACTAAGATGCAAGCGGTTCAGCGTCGTGACACTCGCAAAGAAATCCAAATGATTTTCCAAGATCCTTTGGCATCACTTAACCCTCGTATGACGGTGGGTGACATCATTGCCGAGCCATTAGAGACCTTTTATCCAGAGCTCTCAAAACAGGAAGTGAAAGATCGCGTCAAAGAAATGATGGCAAAAGTAGGCCTGCTACCAAACGTGATTAACCGTTATCCGCACGAGTTCTCAGGTGGTCAGTGTCAGCGTATCGGTATTGCGCGTGCACTAATCTTACGTCCTAAGATGATTATTTGTGATGAGCCTGTATCGGCATTGGATGTATCTATCCAAGCTCAGGTGGTTAACCTACTGAAAGAGCTGCAAAAAGAGCTAGGCTTGAGTCTAGTGTTTATTGCGCATGACCTGTCAGTCGTGAAGCACATTTCTGATCGTGTTTTGGTAATGTATCTTGGCAATGCTGTTGAGTTAGGTGAGGCAGAAGCATTATTTGCCAATCCGTCGCATCCTTATACTAAAGCGCTAATGTCAGCGGTTCCGATTCCAGATCCAAAAATTGAGCGCACTAAAACCATTCAGATGTTGGAAGGGGATCTACCATCTCCGATCAGTCCTCCATCAGGTTGTGTGTTTAGAACACGCTGCCCACAAGCAACGGAGCAGTGTGCTCAACAGAAACCAACAATTCAGGGAACGGACGTACACGCAGTGTCGTGCCTAAACGTCAGTGTTTAGGGAATCCCACTAACCAGCAAGGAATGGCTCTAGTTGTTTGTGTGTGAATAATTAGAGCCGCTATTTTCAGCCTGTGACGGGCCTAAGCGCGGCAACTTTTTTGGTCGCGCTTTTTTTGTTCTCACCAAAAGATCATTCAAGTTATTCGAACGACTTCTTTCAAACCATCCCCTCAAGTTCTTCATGCTCGCTTCATATAATGTCATCACTAAATGAAGAGAAGGAATGAAAGCATGGGGAAATTGGTTGAAGGTGTTTGGCATGATGTGTGGTACGACACTAAGACGTCTGGCGGTAAGTTTGTGCGTGAAGATGCTGGCTTTCGTCATTGGATAGACAATAGCCCACAAGCAGAATTCCAGCCTGAATCTGGTCGCTATCATTTATACGTATCACTTGCGTGCCCTTGGGCTCATAGAACACTGATCTTTCGCGCTCTTAAAGGTTTGGAACCGCACATTGATGTTACGGTCGTGTGTCCTGACATGCTTTCAGAAGGGTGGTCTTTTGGACTTCCTGAACCTCTATTTGGATTCACCAAACTTCACCAAATTTATACACAAGCTAAACCGGACTATACCGGTCGAGTTACTGTACCTGTTTTGTGGGATAAAAAGACCAACACTATTGTGAGTAATGAGTCATCGGAAATCATCCGAATGTTCAACTCGGAGTTCAACCATCTGACAGGTAATAGTGACGATTTTTATCCGGAGAAATTGCAGTCCGCGATTGACGAGTGGAATGAGTTTATCTACCCAAACATTAACAATGGGGTATACCGTTGCGGTTTTGCAACTACTCAGGAGGCGTATGAAGAAGCTTACAATAGCTTGTTCGATGCTTTGGATAAGGTAGAAGCGCAGTTGGCGACCCATCGATACTTAACGGGTGACCAGATAACGGAAGCTGATTGGCGATTGTTTACCACATTAGTGCGTTTCGATGCGGTGTATGTGGGGCACTTTAAGTGCAACAAAAAACGTATCGCTGATTACGAAAATATCCAAGGTTTCCTCAAAGAGCTATACCAAGTTAAAGGTGTTAAAGAGACCACGGATCTCTACCATATTAAACGCCACTACTACTTCAGTCATACGGGTATCAATCCAACTCAAATTGTTCCTGCTGGCCCTGATTTGGACTTGGATTCGCCTCATGGAAGAGAGCGTTAAATTGCATACAATAAAAAAGCCTCCGATGATGGAGGCTTTTTTCATTCAGTTAAAGGGCAAATTACTTTTGCTCTTGACCTGATTGAATCGCAGTTAGTGCTACTGTGTACACGATATCGTCTACTAGTGCGCCACGAGAAAGGTCGTTAACTGGCTTGCGCATACCTTGCAGCATTGGACCGATAGAAACTAGGTCTGCTGAACGCTGTACCGCTTTGTATGTTGTGTTACCAGTGTTTAGATCTGGGAATACAAATACAGTCGCTTTACCAGCAACTGGAGAGTTAGGTGCTTTAGAAGCCGCTACGTTCTCCATGATCGCTGCATCGTACTGTAGAGGACCGTCGATGATAAGATCAGGACGTTTCTCTTTTGCTAGTTTGGTTGCTTCACGTACTTTATCTACATCAGCACCTTTACCAGACTCACCAGTAGAGTATGAGATCATTGCAACGCGTGGGTCGATACCGAATGCCGCAGCAGAGTCTGCAGATTGAATAGCGATTTCAGCAAGTTGCTCAGCTGTTGGGTCAGGGTTGATTGCACAGTCACCGTACACTAATACTTGATCAGGCAGCAGCATGAAGAAGATTGAAGATACGATAGATGTACCCGGAGCCGTTTTGATGATTTGGAACGGAGGAACGATAGTATTTGCTGTTGTGTGAACAGCACCAGATACTAGACCGTCTACTTCGTTTGCTTCAAGCATCATTGTGCCAAGGTAAACAGAGTCTTGTAGCTTCTCACGAGCCACAACTTCAGTCATACCTTTCGCGCCGCGTAGTTCTACGAGACGAGCAACGTAGTTTTCACGTACCGCATCAGAATCGATGATTGTAACACCTGCACCTAGTTCAACACCTTGTTGTGCAGCTACGCGCTTGATTTCGTCTGGGTTACCAAGAAGCACACATTCCGCGATGCCACGCTCAGCACAGATAGCCGCAGCTTTAACTGTACGAGGCTCATCACCTTCAGGAAGAACGATACGTTTGCCAGCTTTACGAGCAAGTTCTGTTAACTGGTAACGGAATGCTGGTGGGCTTAGCTTACGAGTACCGATAGTACCTTCAAGTAAAGAGTCAATCCATGGACCGTCGATGTGACCAGCAACGTGCTCGTTAACGAACTCGATACGCTCTTTATCGTCTGCAGGTACTTCTAGGCTAAAGCTCTGTAGGTTCAGAGACGTTTGCCATGTGTTACCTTGAGCCTTAAAGATTGGCAGGCCAGTGTCTAGTGCTGGCTTGATTAGGTCAGCAATTTCAACAGGAACATCGTAGCCACCTGTTAATAGGATAGCGCCGATTTCTACACCGTTCATTGCAGCAAGTGCCGCAGCGACGATAACGTCTGGACGGTCTGCTGAAGTAACAAGTAGAGAACCTGGTTTGAAGTGCTCGATCATGTTCGGTAGAGAACGTGCACAGAACGTGATGCTCTTAATACGACGCTTCTCGATATCGCCCGCGTTAATTACTTCGGCATTTAGGTGCTGAGCCATGTCGATTGCACGCGTTGCAATTAAATCGATCTTCCAAGGCACGCAGCCAAGAACGCGGATTGGGCTAGTGTTGAAGATTTGCATTACTTCAAGGTTAGCTTGCTGCGCGGTGTCTGCGTCATCAAAGATTTCAGAAAGATCTGGACGAGTACGGCCTGCTTCATCAACAGGAGCGTTTAGCTTGTTGATGATAACGCCAGAGATGTTCTTGTTTTTAGTACCACCGTAGTTAGTACATGCAACTTCGATACGCTCTTTAAGCTGACTTGGGTTGTCAGTACCTGGCGTTGCTACGAATACGATCTCTGCACCAAGTGTTTTTGCGATTTCTGCGTTAACTGCGTTCGCAAATGGGTGTTTACGAGTCGGTACTAGACCTTCGATAAGCGTTACTTCAGCGTCTTTGCTTACTTGATTGTAACGTTCAACAATTGTCTCAAGTAGTACATCAACTTTTTCGCTACCGTATAGGTTCTCAACGTCAGACATTGGAAGTGGTTGGCCCACTTTCATATCGCTGCTGTTACCAACGATAGTTGAAGTTAAGTCTGGTTGATCGCCACCGTGGCGAGGCTGAGCGATAGGCTTGTAGAACGCAACGTTCACACCTTTGCGCTCCATAGCACGCAATACACCCATGCTAACACTGGTAAGACCTACGCCAGCGCTAGTTGGTACAAGCATAATAGTACGGGACATTCTTTGAGTACCTCAAACTATATGTAGGGAAGAAACTCAGCGTGGTGAACGTCCTTTTAGGAGAAAAACAGACGGTCGGCTGAGCCCAATAAGAAAACTGGCTAACCTAAGTTAGCCAGTTTGAAAATTAAAGACCCGCTAGACGCGCAGTGTCTTCAGCAATTACTAGCTCTTCGTTAGTAGAGATAACCATTGCAGGGATACGGCTGCTTGCAGCAGTGATAGTGCCTTCGCCGCCGAAACGAGCTTTAAGGTTAGCTTCACCGTCAACTTCGATGCCGAATACGCCTAGACGGTTTAGAACCATCTCACGGATTGGTGCAGAGTTTTCACCGATACCACCAGTGAACACGATAGCGTCTAGACGACCGTCAAGAGATGCAGTGTAACCCGCTACGTATTTCGCTAGACGGTGGCAGAACACGTCCATTGCACGAGTTGCTTCTTCTTTCTCACCGTAGTTGTCTTCAACGAAACGGCAGTCAGAAGTCACTTCAGTTAGACCTAGAAGGCCAGACTCTTTAGTTAGCATGTTGTTGATTTGCTCAACAGAGTAACCTAGTGCGTCGTGTAGGTGGAAGATGATCGCTGGATCGATATCACCACAACGAGTACCCATTACTAGTCCTTCAAGAGGAGTTAGACCCATTGAAGTATCTACAGATTCGCCGTTCTTGATAGCGCAAACAGAAGCACCGTTGCCTAGGTGGCAGTTGATGATGTTCAGTTCGTTAGCTGGCTTACCAAGTAGTTCAGCTGCTTCACGTGCGATGAATAGGTGAGACGTACCGTGCATGCCGTAGCGACGGATGCCGTGCTCTTTGTACAGGTTGTACGGTAGAGCGTATAGGTAAGACTCTTGAGGCATAGTTTGGTGGAACGCAGTGTCAAATACTGCTACGTTCTTAAGCTCTGGGAAGTTGTGCTTCGCCGCTTCGATACCGATGATGTGAGCTGGGTTGTGAAGAGGTGCAAATGTTGCAGAGTCTTCGATACCTTTAAGTACATCGTCTGTAATTAGCGCAGAAGATGTGAATTGCTCACCACCGTGAACGATACGGTGACCGATAGCGCCTAGGTTAGCTTTTAGCTCAGGTTTAGAAGCAAGGATAGTTTCTACCATGAATGCTAACGCTTCTTCGTGAGCAGCGCCGTCGCCTAGTTGAGCTTCGTGTTTACCATCAAGTTTCCACTTGATACGAGCTTCTGGAAGGTGTAGACATTCAGCAAGGCCTGTTAGGTGCTCATCACCGTTTTCTGCATCAACGATGGCGAACTTAAGAGAAGAACTACCGCAGTTTAAAACTAAAACCAGCTTAGACATTAGAGGTTACCTGTATTTTATTGATCATGGATCATTGGGGTATAAAACGTATCTCAAGGCTGAGAAGGTACAAAAGATTTACCATTCAGTCTTGGTCAAAAATTCATCAATTGCCGTATAATAATATGCGATTTCTTCATTAAAATCACATTTGCGTCCTTGCGACGTTCATCTCTTGGTTGCCTTATTTGTAAATAAAGACAACAATGAGATTGAGGAAACGCAAAGAATAACGATAATGACAGAAGATAACAAAATAAATTTGAAAGAATATTAACTTCAGTCAATATTTTGCTGATTTAGTTGAAGAGTTCAACTTTTTTTTAGTGAGGTTGCCTATGAGCGAGCGAGTAAGTCTGACTCAGAGTATAAAAAATGGCCAAAAGTACATGGAGCTGTGGCCAATGAGAAAGGAACTCACACCATTGTTCCCAGAGCAGCGCATAATCAAAGCAACAAAGTTTGGTATCAAAGTCATGCCTGCGGTTGCCGCTATTAGTGTGTTAACGCAAATGGCGTTTAGCAATGCTCAAGCCATGCCACAATCTATTGTTATCGCGTTGTTTGCTATCAGCTTACCAGTTCAAGGTATGTGGTGGCTTGGAAACCGCTACAACACACAACTACCTCCAGCACTTGCGTCTTGGTATCGAGAGCTGCATCAAAAGATCATTGAGACGGGCTGTGCGATGGAGCCAGTTAAGGCCAAGCCCAAATATAAAGAACTCGCTGTCACTCTAAATAGAGCGTTTAGACAGCTCGATCGCAGCGATTTTGACCGTTGGTTCTAATTTAATTGGCTTCAAAACAAAACCCCGCATTAATGCGGGGTTTTGTTTTATAGAGGCTTGTCTTAGTAACCGCTATTCATAGGCACGACGGATCTTGTAGACGGTGCCACTGTCTGTCGTAAACCATACGTTACCCGCGGCATCAGAAGTGATATCGCGGATACGTTCGCCCAGCTCTTCATAATAACGGCGTTCTTCGAGTACTTGGCCTGCTTCATTGACATCGAGGACGTTCATATGAGTGAGCTTTAATGCGCCAATCAGAAGTATGCCGTTTAATCGAGGGAACTTCTCTCCTTGATAAAGGTGTAGTGAACCAGGTGCGATAGAGGGGATGTACACTTTCTTCGGCGACTCTATTCCATCTTTTTCTTGAGCTTCACCCGCATTAATCGGCCCCCAATATTCCTTTCCATGAGAAGTAATTGGCCAGCCATAGTTTGCCCTAGCTTTGATTAAGTTGAGCTCATCTCCACCTCGTGGTCCGTGTTCAATGGCCCAAAGCTGTTTTCTATTGCTGTCGTAGATTATGCCCTGTGGGTTTCGGTGACCATACGAGTAAATCTCGGGGGCAAAGCGCTTGTTATCAATAAATGGATTGTCTTTAGGCACGCTGCCATCTTGATTAAGCCGAATTATAGTGCCCGCGTGATTGTCGGTTTGCTGCGCATTATCTCGCTCCCCTGCGTCTCCGATGGTCATGTAGATATAGCCTTCATCATCAAAAGCAAGACGACTGCCAAAATGTCGCCCCGAGGTGACGACAACGTTGCTGGAGAACAAGTCCTGCCATGATTCTATTGTTGACCCGTTTAAACGCGCTTTGGCAAGTGTCGGGGTGCCACCTTTACCATCGGGTTTGGCATAAGTGAAATAAAAAACATTTTTGTCTTTAGGACTAGCGATGATGTCCATTAAACCGCCTTGACCCGACGAATACACATTTGGCACACCGGAGACAGCAGATACCTTTCCGGTCTCCCCATCAAGGATAACAAGACTGCCTTGGCGTAAAGCTATCAAAAAACGTTTGTTATCAATTGGCTCTATTGACCACGGTACGCCATCAATGACGGCAACTTTCTCAAGCTTGCTGCTTTCCAATTCCCTCGCAAACCCGAATGCAGAGAACACACAAATTAGAGATATGAATAAAGCTTTTTGAATATGTAGGTTCATGAAGGTCTTCCTTGGTAACTATCGGGAGCGAGCATATATGAAGCTGAACGCTATCTGTATGAATATAGACACCTTTCACAAAAAATCACTCACAATCCTTCACTTTTGTCAAAAATGCATTACGCTAAGATTTGACCAAATATTAGTCGCATGTATCGTATAGTGTACATCCTGATTAAAATGTATGTCATTAAATCAATCTTTCAGCACGTTTATCTGGTCGGATTGTTAATATTATCTTTCAATTTGGTAAGCTTACTGGTAGAAATAGCAGTAAGTCGAAAATTAAATAAATATTCGACATTTAATGTAAAACAATAATTACACCTAATTTCCTCTCGAGTGAGAGCTTTCTGCCTCACAAGGAAAAATTGCTGAATCAAGGAGTGAAGATGAAAGCAAGCAAGTTACTTGTCACAGCAGCACTAACTGGCGTGGCTCTATTATCGTCTACGAGCATTATGGCAAAGACGGCAAAAGTGGCAGTATCCCAAATCGTTGAACACCCAGCGCTTGATGCGACTCGCCAAGGCTTAGTGGATGGTTTAAAAGCGAAAGGGTATGAGCAAGGAAAGAATCTAGAATTTGACTATAAAACGGCGCAGGGCAATCCAGCTATTGCGGTACAGATTGCACGCCAATATGTAGGTGAGCGCCCTGACGTTCTTGTTGGTATAGCAACTCCAACGGCTCAGGCTCTGGTATCAGCAACGCGCGATATCCCGGTTGTTTTCACTGCCGTTACTGATCCAGTGGGAGCGAAGTTAGTGAAGCAGCTTGAGCAACCAGGTAAAAATGTAACGGGTCTGTCTGACCTTTCTCCTGTTGATCAACACGTTGAATTAATTCAAGAAATCATGCCAGATGTAAAAAGTATTGGTGTGGTTTATAACCCAGGTGAAGCTAACGCGGTTAGCCTTATGAAGCTGCTTAAAGAGAGCACTGATAAGCGCGGTATTGAATTGGTAGAAGCGACGGCACTTAAAAGTGCTGATGTACAAACTGCGACTCAAGCAATTGCTGCTAAATCAGACATCATCTACGCACTTATCGATAATACGGTTGCTAGTGCGATTGAAGGCATGATTGTTTCTGCAAATCAAGCGAAGAAACCGGTATTTGGTGCAGCAACGTCTTATGTTGAGCGTGGTGCGGTAGCAAGTCTTGGGTTCGACTACTACCAAATTGGTGTCCAAACCGCAGACTACGTAGCCGATATCCTAGATGGTAAAGATCCAGGCCAAATGGATGTCAAAGTTGCGAAAGGCTCTGACTTGGTTATCAATGCAACAGCAGCTAAAAAATTGGGTTTAGCGATTCCTAAATCAGTGATGGATCGTGCAACAAGCGTAAAGTAACGCACGAGTGATAGTGGCTGGGCTTTGTGATTTAAGGCCCAGCTTTTTTATTAAGCAGAAGAGGAGTTGTTATGTCTGCTTTCGCTTTTTTCGGCGCTCTAGAAATCGGTCTTATCTACGGACTGGTCGCGTTGGGTGTCTATCTCACCTTCCGAGTTCTTGATTTTCCAGATCTTAGTGTTGATGGCAGTTTCCCTATGGGAGCGGCCGTTGCAGCGACCGCTATTGTGGCTGGAATCGACCCTTGGATTGCAACGGGGATGGCTATCGTTGCTGGTGCAGCAACGGGTTGGGTGACAGCATTCTTAGCCGTTAGGTGTGGCATTCTTCATCTTCTAGCATCTATCTTGACTATGATCGCGGCGTTTTCGATCAATATTCGAATCATGGGACGCCCAAATATTGCACTACTTGGTGAAGATACTATTTTAACTCCATTTGAAATGATGGGTGATGCCATGTACATCAGGCCTTTAGTGGTCGGTGTACTCGTTCTGGTGTCGGCATGGTTTGTTGTTCGCCTTCTTAATAGTGATTTCGGTTTGGGGCTACGAGCGACTGGTGTCAATGCGCGCATGGTTAAGGCTCAAGGTGCAAGCACATCGTTTTATACCTATTTTTGTCTTGCTTTATCCAACGGTTTCGTAGGTTTCGCTGGTGCGCTGTTCGCTCAGACCAATAGCTTTGCGGATGTGACTTCTGGTGTGGGTACGATCGTGGTTGGCCTTGCTGCTGTTATTCTGGGTCAGACCTTGATTCCGGGTAAAAAGATTTGGGTAGCGGTGACCGCGGTGATTGTCGGTTCCGTCTTGTATCGTCTAGCTGTGGCGTTCGCATTAAGTTCTGGCATGTTTGGATTGCAAGCATCGGACCTTAACTTGGTGACGGCGGTCTTGGTAGCCATCGCACTGATTGCTCCGAAACTAAAAGGAAACCTCAAAGCAAAAAAGGGCGTTAAGCCTGTAAAGAGTCAAGCAGTATCTAATTCAGGCAAAGCGGGGAAAGTAGCATGATTCGTTTAGAAGATATTCAAGTTACCTTCAACCCAGGTACTATCCTAGAAAACCAAGCATTGAAAGGCGTTAATCTAGAGGTTCCGGAACATCAGTTTCTAACGGTGATTGGTTCAAATGGAGCGGGTAAATCTACGTTACTTGGCGCTGTTACTGGTGAAACACCTATGATTGGCGGTCGAGTGCTCATTGACGAAATGGACGTGACCAGACAAACGGTAGATCAGCGAGCAAACCAATGTGCTCGTGTATTCCAGGACCCCTTAGCAGGAACGTGTGGTGACCTTTCTATTGAAGAAAACATGGCGCTGGCATATATGCGTGGTAAAAAACGGGGCTGGAGTTTGTCGCTATCGTCAAAGCGTCGCAAGCTATTCCAAGAGCGCATTAGCATTCTTGGTTTAGGCCTTGAAGACCGATTGAGTGACAATATTGGGTTACTTTCAGGTGGTCAGCGCCAAGCGGTAAGTTTGGTGATGGCAACGCTGTCAGATAGTAAGCTGTTACTGCTTGACGAGCATACAGCGGCACTTGACCCACGTATGGCAGCTTTTGTTATCGACTTAACTAAAAAGGTGATCAAGGAGTTTAACCTTACGGTAATGATGGTAACGCACTCGATGAAAGATGCGCTGGCCTGCGGTGATCGAACCGTAATGCTACACCAAGGAGAAATTGTCTTGGACGTAGAAGGGGAACAGCGCGCAAATATGCAAGTTCCAGATCTATTAGAAATGTTCTCAAAAGTTCGTGGTGAAGAACTGGCGGATGACAGTTTGCTATTGAGTTAACTGTCTATTCTCAAACATCAATAATCGAGCTGTTTCTAAGCCTCAGTGCTACGCCTACAGACTGTGATCCCTCTTCAATTTGAAGGGGGATTTTTTATTGCGGTTATTCAACTAAGATAACGTAATCTCGTTCCCTCTATTTAAAGAAGAATAACAATGAAACAGCCTTTTTTATTTCATCCACAGACTCATGATGGGGTGGTGCGCGTCGAAGATAAGCTAACCATTACTTTGTTTGCTGAAGCAAAAGATTATGAGTCGGTAAGCCTTCGTCATGAGCCTGACAATGAAGAGTACATAGTCCCTATGTCTAAGGTGGGCACGAAAGGACGACTTGATATTTGGCAGGCGACGCTTCCTCTTAGCGAAGATAAAGATGTTACTTACTACGTGTTTAAGGCTCTAACGCAAACGGATCAGTACTGGTTAGATGCCCGCGGTGTTCAAAAACGTATGCCCGGGCGAGAGTACCATTTTAAGTACAATCGCTGTCATCAGCCCCCAAGTTGGGTAGCAGAGCAAGTTTTCTACCAAATCTTCCCTGAACGTTTTTGCAACGGTGACCCAGACTTAGCGGTGGAAACGGGTGAATATCAATACCCTGCTCGGAATAGACAGTCTGTGAAAAAACAGTGGGGAGAAAGTGTTGGTACTCATGGTGATACTGGTGCAGTAGAGTTCTTCGGTGGTGACCTTGCGGGCATCGAAAGTAAACTCGACTATCTTCAAGATTTAGGTATCACTACGCTTTATCTGAACCCAATATTCACGTCATACTCTAACCATAAATACGATACCGTTGATTACTACTCAATTGATCCAAAATTTGGCACTAATGAACAATTTGCCCAATTGACGGATAAGCTTCATCAACGAGGCTTGAAAGTAGTGCTAGATGCAGTACTCAATCACACATCCACCTCACATTCATGGTTCGATATCCTTAGTCACGGCAATGGAGCTTATACATCGCAAGATAGCCCATATCGTGATTACTACTTTTTTGAAGCTGACTCAGATAGGTACGTTGGCTGGAAAGGGATTGACACGTTACCAGTATTGAATTTCCACAACCAAGAAGTATGCAACCAGATCTATCTGGACGAAAGCTCAGTCATCAAGTACTGGCTAAAGCCCCCATATAATATCGATGGCTGGCGTTTTGATGTGATTCATATGTTAGGTGAAGGAGAGGGAGCAACCAATAATGCGCATTATGTGAAAGCATTCCGTGATTCGATGAAGTCGGTGAACCCAGATTCTTATATGCTCGGAGAGCATTTCTTTGAGGCGACTCAGTGGCTACAGGGTGATCAAGAAGATGGAGCGATGAACTATTATGGATTCGCGCATCCAGTTAGGGCTTTGCTAGCAAGCAAGGACATTCAATTTGATCCAATTAACATTGACTGCCATGACTTTCTTGAGTGGCTTCAGGAAGCAAGTGCAAAGGTTCCATGGAACAACCAGCTGTCACAGCTCAACCAGTTAGATAGCCATGATACTGAACGCTTTATTACAACACTTAGTGGAGACAAAGCGAAGTTTGCTATCGCGAACCAGCTATTGATGTCTTTTGTGGGGGCGCCTTGTTTGTATTACGGTGCCGAGATTGCTCTAGAAGGCTCTCACGACCCAGACAACCGTCGTTGCTTCCCTTGGGAACAGATTGAGCACAGTGAATGGCTACCGTACTTTAAAAAGATGATTGCCATTCGTCGGCGCTCGAAGGCACTGCAAAAAGGTAGCTTTATGCCTTTGTATGTTGATGACGCTTGTTTGGTATTCGCTCGCCAACTCGATAGCGAAGTGGTGATAAGTGGATTCAATCTAGGAAAACAATCTAACCAAGTAGAATTGCCCGTTTGGAAGCTGGGGATTGAACAGGGAGCGTTTCGTTGTCCAATTACCGAAAAGATGATCTCTGCTAACAAAGGAATGCTCACCGTCTCGATAGAAGGCGAACATTCACTGCTTCTAACCCTTTAGCCTGAGTAAACTACTGTGGCAATGTCTCAAGTACATTGTCACGGTAGTTCTGTATACGCTCAACGATAGGTGCAGCCTTATTGAAAGTGCGTATTTCTCGGAACAACTCGTTCGCTTGAGGATATTGTTGACGAAGATATGAGAACCATTGTTTTACTCGGTTAGGGTAGTACAGTCCTTTGTCGCCTTTGATTTCATAAGTCGAATAGACCAGCAACAAATCAACCACGTCTTGCCATGGCATCACGGTGTGGTTATGTTTCACTACATTGCCGAGGTTAGGGACATTAAACGCGCCACGGCAGACCATGAGTGAATCAACACCGGTAGTTTCTATACAGCGTTGACCATCTTCAAAGTTCCAGATTTCACCGTTGGCAATTAAGGGAACTGATGTTTTCTTGCGGATCTCATTGATATATTCCCACTTGATCTCGCTTGCCTTATAGCCACCAGTTTTGGTTCTAGCATGAACGGTTAACTCGTTGGCTCCAGCTTGCTCTATCGCATCGACAATCTCAAAGCAATCATCCGGGTTTTCCCAACCTAGGCGGATTTTCGCTGTCACCGGAATATTGCGGTCAACAGCTTCACGACACGCTTTAACGACGTTATGAATAAGCTCGGGATGTTGCAATAGGGCAGCGCCCCCTTTGCTTTTGTTAACCAGTTTTGCGGGGCAACCAAAATTAAGGTCGATACCTTTAGCGCCAAGGCTCGCCGCTCTTACCGCATTTTCTGCCATCCAGCGAGGGTCTTGACCCAGTAATTGAATATGAACGGGTGTACCGGATTTGGTCATTGAACCTTGCGCTAACTCAGGGCACAGTCGGTGGAATACGTGATCGGGTAGGGTTTGGTCAACGACACGAACAAACTCAGTCACACAGAGATCGTAATCGTTGATCTCTGTAAGAATCTCTCGCATTAGATGATCTAAAACGCCCTCCATTGGGCCCAAAACAACACGCATACCAGTTCTCACTATACTCAGGGAGCGGGGATTCTACCTGTTATAGGGTAAAGAATCGACCATTGAGTTCAGCGACGTAGCCAAATATACTTGCTGCAAATTTTTAAGATAAAAGATCAACGTATGAAATTCATCGAGCTACCTGCTGATTGGACAGGTGAGTCTAGTGCATTTATTGAAGGCGCAATCTTGGCGGCAAACTTTGCGGTCGAACCATTAAAGCCGGAAAGCTGGTTAGCTAATGTGGTCGGCGACTATTCGGCTGACCAAGAAGCATGGATTGTAGATCATCTAAATGCCCAATACGCCCAATTGAAGACCGCTCATTACCATCTTACGGATTTTATTGGCAGTAATACTGAGCAGTTAGCAGACGTAGCCGAAGGGTTTATGACTGTGTGGCCTACTGTTGAACAGCAATGGATTAACAAGCAGTTTGCAGATGGCACGCAGCGCATGCTTCAAGCGCTGTTAACTACGTTTATGCTGGCTATTGATGAAGAGCAGACGCATAACGAAATGCGTCAAGCAGGGTATGAAAAGCTACCACAACTAACGGAATTTCTACCACAGTTAGATGCGATGATACACGAAGTAGGTATGGCGGCTGATGAAATGATGATTGGACATCAATCTCAAACCGTTAACCCGTTTAAAGACGTGGGCCGTAATGACACTTGTCCTTGTGGTAGTGGCAAAAAGTTCAAGAAGTGCTGTGGTCAGTAATCGCTTACAACCATAAGAAACAAAGCCTCCAATTTGGAGGCTTTGTTTTATCAATTAGTTACCGAAAAGCGTTACTGAAAACCACGAGCTCTGGAGCCAGACAGTTTTGCGCTTTGGGAGATAATGATGATGGCCAGTGCAACTAAGTTACCTGCAAAGATAATCACCAGCCATTGTGGCATTGATAGTGTCAGGAACTGCCATACGACTTTAGAACAGTCACCGTAGGCTTCAAATAACCAAGGAGCCCATTGATTTAAAGGTGCCCAATCTGGGAAGGTGACGAACAAATCACAGGTCTTGAATGGTGATGGATTGAACTGATAGTCCACGTGTTCAAGCGCCAATGTTAATCCTTTGATTGCCGAAGCACCCCAAGCACCAAATCCAATCCAACGCATTACCGTATTTTTCGGATTGATCATACCTATTAGCGCAGCACCGGTAATACCAAACATGGCAACCCGTTCATAAATACACATCACGCATGGACCAAGCTGCATAACATGTTGGAAGAATAAGGCACAAAGCTCGAAGAAAATGGTGCAGATAAAAAGCAGGCCCCAAGACAAACGAGTTTTGGAAAATGCTTTGATGTTGGAAAGAACCGTCACTGATACGTCCTTGTTGAAATAAAAAAGCTCTGAATACTCAGAGCTTTTTAACGCGGATTAGTTTCACAATCAACTAAAAATTAGTGCCCAGATGAGACACTCGCCTCAATTACCTTGCCTGTGGCTTCGGTAATCCAGCCTAGATCGTAGAATATCGCGGTCATTGGCTCTAAGAGATAAACAATACCAAATAAGCCGACCAAAGCGAGAACGATAGTGTATGGCAGGGCCATGACTACCATCTTGCCATAAGACAAACGAATAAGTGGTGCCAAAGCAGACGTAAGCAGGAATAAGAAGGCTGCTTGTCCGTTCGGTGTTGCTACTGAAGGTAGGTTAGTACCTGTGTTGATAGCGACGGCCAATAAGTCAAACTGCGCTCGGTCAATGACACCCTCGACCAATGCTGTTTTCACTTCGTTAATATATACCGTACCAACGAAGACGTTATCAGATACCATCGACAACAGACCGTTCGCAACATAGAACAGCGCCAACTGAGTACCTTTGTCTTCGATATGCAGTACAGCATCAATGATTGGCTTGAACAGCCCTTGGTCAATAATTACAGCAACAATTGAGAAGAACACTGCAAGTAGTGCCGTGAATGGTAGTGCCTCTTCAAACGCTTTACCCATTGAGTGCTCTTCAATAACACCGGTAAAAGACGTTGCAAGAATAATCACAGACAGGCCAATAAGACCGACAGCGGCCAAGTGCATTGCAAGAGCAACAATCAACCAAACTGCGATAGCACCTTGAATCCAAAGCTTAGCAACATCTTGTTTAGTACGTGTTTTACGTTCTTCGCGGTCGAAATCAACAAGGATTTGACGAACGTTGTCTGGTAGCTTGGCGCCATAGCCAAATACCTTGAATTTCTCAACAAGTGCACAAGTAATAAGGCCACAAACGAATACTGGCGCAGTAACTGGCAGCATTCGCATGATGAACTCACCGAACAGCCAACCTGCTTGATCGGCAATAATCAGGTTCTGTGGCTCACCAACCATGGTCATTACGCCACCCAGTGCGGTACCAACACCAGCGTGCATAAGTAGCGAGCGTAGGAACGCGCGGTAATCTTCTAAGTCATCACGAGTTAGTTCAGATAAGTGTTCATCTTGAGTATGGTCATGAGAAGAACTGCTAGGTTGACCAGACGCGACTTTGTGATAAATCGAGTAGAAACCTACAGCTACGCTGATAACAACAGCGATAACGGTCAGAGCATCTAGGAACGCAGACAGAAAAGCGGCTGCGAAACAGAATGCGAGAGACAACATTGTTTTAGAGCGGATACCGAGAAGTATTTTGGTAAAGATGAACAGCAAAAGCTGCTTCATAAAGTAAATACCGGCAACCATAAACACTAAAAGCAATAGAACTTCAATGTTGTTGACGATTTCATGCTTCACCATACCCGGGCTGGTCATCCCAATTGCAACGGCTTCGATTGCAAGTAGGCCACCAGGCTGTAATGGGTAGCATTTTAGCGCCATAGCAAGCGTGAAAATGAACTCAATGACCAACAGCCAACCAGCGGTAAACGGGTCAATGAAGAAGAAAACGATAGGGTTGATAATTAGGAAAGCGATGATCGCTACTTTATACCAATCGGGAGCCTTACCAAGAAAGTTCTTGATAAAAGCATTTCCTAAAGACATCGGCATAGTAATACTCTTATGTTGTTATTAATCGACAAATGCAAGGGTACGAGAGTATTTGAGAGGGCTTCCAAAATATCTAACTTAAAAAACTTAGTAAACGAACAATGCTTACATGGAGTGGAGATCATTGTTCACTTGCCAAGTCCCTCAGTTGCTAAGCACTCCTTGCTTCGCCCGAAACTCTACTCTTCGGTAAGATATAGTCAACAAAAATTACAAATTCAGATTGGTAAATTTCTACTTTTTGTTAAAAACGCGATCTATGTGTAATAAGCAAAACATAGACCTATACAATAGTTGCGTTTTTAGCCTCTAGGTGGCTGACCACCTAAAACATGACTCATGGATAGTATTCGAAACATAGCCTTCAAAAAAGTATGTTTTTTAGCGTGATTTGCGCCTAATACTCGATAAAAACGTATTGATTAGTTTTGGCTATGATAGGTTGAATAACCATAATCTATAAGGGGTTTGAGGTTAATAGAACATTAATATATATGTAATACTTATGCCTCGTACCTATAAATGGTTATGCTGAGAAAATTGTTAAAATGGAATATTTACTCTATTTTGGTATTGTTACAGATATAAGTAGTGTAGGTTTACCAAATTCTCGAAGTAGTGGTATGATGAGTTCTATACACGAATAAATAAAATGATTGGATACACCCCATAATGGTAATTAAGGCGAAGAGCCCAGCAGGGTTCGCTGAAAAGTATATTATTGAGAGCATCTGGAATGGCCGTTTTCCTCCTGGCTCCATTCTTCCAGCTGAACGAGAGCTATCTGAACTAATTGGGGTAACAAGAACCACGCTTCGAGAAGTACTACAGCGCCTAGCAAGAGATGGTTGGTTGACGATCCAACATGGCAAGCCAACAAAAGTGAATCAATTTATGGAGACGTCTGGTCTTCATATCCTAGATACGCTGATGACTCTTGATGCGGATAACGCGACTTCTATCGTAGAAGATTTGTTAGCAGCGAGAACGAACATCAGTCCAATCTTCATGCGCTATGCGTTTAAAGCTAATAAAGAGAATTCTGAGCGCACGATTGAAGGTGTGATTGATTCTTGTGAGAGTCTGTTGAAAGCGGAGTCGTGGGACGAGTTTGTTGCTTCTTCCCCATACGCTGACAAGATCAAACAGAACGTAAAAGATGAAGGTGAGAAAGATGAAGCTAAGCGCCAAGCCATGCTGGTAGCTCGCACTTTCAACTTCTATGATTACATGCTTTTCCAGCGCCTAGCATTCCATTCTGGGAACCAAATCTATGGTTTGATATTTAACGGTCTTAAGAAGCTTTATGATCGTGTAGGTAGCTACTACTTCTCGAATCCAGAAGCACGTGCCTTGGCTCTTAACTTCTATAAAGAGCTTCTAGATGTTTGCCAAACGGGTAATAGAGACAAATTACCGTTGGTTATTCGTCACTATGGTATTGAGAGTAGTCAGATCTGGAATCAGATGAAGACCACTCTTCCGACGGATTTTACCGAAGACGACAGTTAAAAATGAAAAGGCCACAATCGTGGCCTTTTTTGTGAGTGCAAGTCTAGCTTCAGACGATGACCGAATTGGGAATCGGCTGGTATAGTTCTTCTGCTAGCTCTTTAATGATGCCATCGTAGTTGGTGAATATAAGTTCAGAGAGCTCCGACATGAGCTGATACATAAATTCTTTATCGAGCTCGGCTTTCGGATGGTCAATCAACGCCTCTATTTTCCCTATGGCAGTGCTGTACATAGGAGAGGGAATAGACAGCGGACCTACTAAGCTAAGTTGGTTAACCTTGCGATGGATTTGATTGCAGTAATGCAAGGCGCGTTGTTTGCCGAGCTCAGAGTCAATGCTATCTATACAAAGTCTTAACTGAGTTAGGCAATCAAGCGAGTCAATAACACTTTGCCATAGAGTACGATACTCTTGTTCTAAGTCCTCTCTTTCTACAGCCATCAACCAAGCAACCAGAATGTCATCAATCAGCAGTAATGTCTGGCGGATGAGCTTGCCATGTACAATTTGGTTTTTGTTGACGCTGTGTTTCTTCCAAGAACGACTTAATAGCTTAATATTGCTGTGCAGCACACGGTACATAGGCTTGTTGTCGAAGTGAGCAATGTCAGTCAATGCAAGACAGCACTCTTCCATTGCGACTTCAATTTTCTGTAGCTGCTTATTCTTCTTCTGCTCAAACATCAATGTGTAGTGAGTAGCGGTACGGTGCTGTCTGACTAATGTGACTAACTCACGTAAATGAACGATGAGTTGATATTTACGCTCAGTTTTTGCCTCGGTGACTTTGGCATATCGATAGATAGCTGCAAGAATGGCTAAAGATAGAAGTAGAGACAGTAATACAAACATAACGACCTCCTTTGTCGAACAATATCTACTGTCTATGTCTCAGCAAGCTCAATGCCAATTGATTATTCATTTAAAAACAATGAGTTATATATAAGCCAGTCAATGGGAGTGCGACTAATTGGTGCAAATGCACATTTTGTGTGAATTCTGTCACAAAAAAAGCCAGCGCGAAGGCTGGCTTTTAGTCATAAAAGAGTCGGTTACATCACTCGCATACCTGGCTGTGCGCCTTCATGCGGTTCAAGTATCCAAAGATCGCTGCCACCTGGTCCTGCAGCCAAGATCATGCCTTCAGACATGCCAAATTTCATCTTGCGAGGTTTTAGGTTTGCAACCATCACGGTTAGCTTACCCTCAAGCTCTTCTGGCTTATACGCGGACTTAATTCCTGAGAATACTTGACGCGTTTCACCACCAATATCAAGCTGGAATTTCAATAGCTTGTTTGCTTTTGGCACTTCTTCGCAGGAGATGATACGAGCAATGCGCATGTCAACTTTAGCAAAAGCATCAAACTCGATCTCTTCTGCAATTGGGTCTTTGCTTAGTTCAGTTTCAGTCTTAGCCGCTTCCGCTTTTTCCTTCGCAGCTTGCTCTGCCGCTGCGTCTTCTTTAGACGCTTCGATCATTGCTTCTACTTTCTTAGGATCAATACGGTTGAACAGAGCCTTGAACTTAGTGATCTCATGAGCAGTGAGTGGCTGCGCAATGCCATCCCATGATAGCTCTTCGTTTAGGAAAGCTTCAGTGCGAGCAGCAAGAGCAGGCATTACAGGCTTGAGATAAGTCATCAGCACACGGAACAAGTTGATACCAACAGAGCAGATATCTTGTAGCTCTTGGTCTTTGCCTTCTTCTTTCGCGACAACCCATGGTGCTTTTTCATCAACATATTGGTTTGCTTTGTCAGCAAGTGCGGTGATTTCACGAATTGCACGACCAAATTCGCGAGCTTCATACAACTCGGCAATGCGATCAGCAGCGGCTACAAATTCATTGTATAGCTCTGGCTCAGCGAAGTTTTCAGAAAGTTTGCCTTCGAAACGCTTAGTAATGAAACCTGCATTACGTGAAGCCAAGTTAACAATCTTATTCACCACATCGGCATTTACACGTTGCGTAAAGTCTTCAAGGTTAAGGTCAAGATCGTCGATACGGCTGTTCAGTTTTGCAGCGTAGTAGTAACGTAGACATTCTGGGTCTAGGTGGTCAAGGTAAGTGCTTGCTTTCACAAATGTACCTTTAGACTTAGACATTTTCGCGCCGTTAACCGTTACGTAGCCGTGAACGAATACGTTGTTTGGTTTGCGGAAACCAGAACCTTCAAGCATTGCAGGCCAGAACAAGCTGTGGAAGTAAACAATGTCTTTACCAATGAAGTGGTAAAGCTCAGTGCTACTGTCTTTGTTCCAGTACTCTTCAAAGTCTAAGTCGTCGCGCTTGTCACATAGGTTTTTGAATGAACCCATATAACCGATAGGTGCATCTAGCCACACGTAGAAGAACTTGTCTTTTTCGCCAGGGATTTCGAAACCGAAATACGGTGCATCGCGAGAGATGTCCCACTGTTGTAGACCAGATTCAAACCACTCTTGCATCTTGTTTGCAGTTTCAGTCTGAAGTGAGCCAGATCGAGTCCACTCTTTCAACATGCTTTCAAATTGAGGCAAGTCGAAGAAGAAGTGCTCAGAATCCTTCATGATTGGTGTTGCACCGGATACCGCAGACTTAGGGTTGATAAGTTCTGTTGGGCTATATGTTTCACCACAGTTGTCACAGTTATCACCGTATTGGTCTTCAGACTTACACTTAGGGCAAGTACCTTTAACAAAACGGTCTGGGAGGAACATCTCTTTCTCTGGGTCAAACAACTGAGAAATAGTGCGGCTAGAAATAAAGCCGTTCTTTTTCAATTCCAGATAGATGTGAGATGCAAGCTCGCGGTTCTCTTCTGAGTGCGTGCTGTGGTAGTTATCAAAACTGATATCGAAGCCAGCGAAATCTTTTTGGTGCTCTTCGCTAACTGCAGCGATCATTTCTTCTGGCGAGATCCCCATCTGCTGAGCTTTCAGCATGATTGGTGTGCCGTGAGCGTCATCAGCACAAATGAAGTTTACTACGTTGCCACGTAGACGTTGGTAGCGCACCCAGATATCCGCTTGGATATGCTCAAGCATATGTCCTAAGTGAATAGAACCGTTAGCGTACGGTAGCGCGCAAGTGACCAACAGTTTCCTTGAGTTAAGGTTTCTTGGATCGGTTGCCATACTTTAGTTTCGCTTTCTTTATTCAGAGTAAAATATTCGCTAATACTACATGATGACTGTCATGACTCCAAGGTATCCAGAGTCAATCCCCATAACTTTTTTGGGGTTCTGGTTCTGGCGACGTAATGCTAATCTTAACAGGACTAAAAAATAATAAGGAAAGCAAGATGCGCACGTTCGAATCAAAACAAGATTTTTGCCAGTGGCTCGGGGAGTTTCACGGGGAAAACCTAAAACTGGGTTGGAGCGAGTCACCGGATGTAGTGTCTGTATCGGCATCTGGTGAATTTCAGATTACGTTACCTTTCGCTAATCAATCACTGATTTCAGAGCTGACGACTTGGATTAAAACGCAGCAACAATCAAACCAAGTGGCAGCATTTGAGTTTTCTGTATCAAGCCAAGTGAAAGCACTAGAAACTACGGTGGCGTCAGAAATCAAAGGCGTGAAGAACGTCATAGCGGTCACGTCCGCAAAAGGAGGGGTCGGGAAATCGACAACAGCGGTCAACCTAGCGCTTGCCATCAGCAAGCTTGGGGCGAAGGTAGGTATTCTCGATGCCGACGTCTACGGGCCATCTATTCCGATGATGTTTGGGCAAATCAATGCGCATCCCGAAGTCCGTGACGGAAAGTGGATGCAACCAATTGCGGCGCACGGCATCTATACTCAATCTATCGGTTACCTTATTAGCTCTGATGATGCGGCGATTTGGCGCGGTCCGATGGCATCCAAAGCGTTAGCTCAGCTGCTTAATGAAACCGAATGGCCAGAACTTGATTATCTGGTGATTGATATGCCGCCAGGGACTGGCGATATCCAACTCACCCTGTCTCAACAGATCCCGGTGACTGGCGCATTGATTGTCACCACCCCACAAGATTTAGCGCTAGCAGATGCTATCAAAGGTGCCGCTATGTTTGAAAAAGTGTCTGTTCCTGTGGTGGGTATCGTCGAAAATATGAGTTATCACATTTGTAGCCAATGTGGCTCGAAAGAACATATTTTTGGCGCAGGTGGTGCTGAATGGATGGCTTCGAAATTCGGTCTTAACCTGCTGGGCCAAGTTCCGCTTCATATTGATATTCGAGAATCCATTGATAATGGTGCGCCAACTGTGGTGTCTAACCCAGAAGGTGAACATGCTCAAATCTACACACAATTGGCTGAAAGAGTATGTGCAGACCTGTATTGGAATGGAAAAGCTAAACCGGAATCCATCTTGTTCAAAATGGTGGAATAACGGAGAAACCGAGCTAGTTGTGAGCTCGGTTTCTTATTGCCTTCTACTTTGTAAAATGAAGTAATCGATTGCAATTTCCTATTTCTTGAGCGAGGGCAAAATTGGGCATCAAATAAGTGAGATCTCGACTAGTATCTAAGGGTTGATGTCCATATAATTACCCGGTTTTGTCCTCACCACCATATATGTACTAGGTGCAAAGAATGTCTGATAATAATCAATGTGTCATCGTAGGTATCGCTGGCGCTTCTGCTTCCGGAAAAAGCCTCATTGCGAGCACAATCTATAACGAACTTCGCGAGAAGGTAGGCGACCATCAAATCGGAGTGATCACGGAAGATTGTTACTACAATGACCAAGGTCATTTGAGTATGGAAGAGCGTGTAAAAACGAACTACGACCACCCAAGTGCACTGGATCATGACTTGCTTTGCGACCATCTTGAAAAGCTGATTCAAGGCGAAGCGGTAGAAGTGCCAGAATATAGCTACTCCGAACATACTCGCACTGATAACACTACGTCGATGACACCAAAGAAAGTCATCATCCTTGAAGGTATTCTTCTTCTGACTGATCCTCGTCTTCGCAAGCTAATGCATGCGACGGTATTTATGGATACTCCGCTTGATATCTGCCTACTGCGTCGCGTTAAACGTGATGTTGAAGAGCGCGGACGTACCATGGAATCCGTTCTTCAGCAGTACCAAAAAACGGTTCGTCCTATGTTTATGCAGTTTATTGAGCCGTCAAAACAGTACGCTGATATTATCGTTCCACGTGGCGGTAAAAACCGTATTGCGATCGATGTACTCAAAGCACACATCGCAAAGCTGTTAAAAGCGTAATCCTTACAATATTCGGATTGAATTCTTACGTTATAAGTAACCAAACTGTTCTATACTGAACGGGTGCACGTATAACGTTTAAATTGCTTTATTTTTTAATAGATTAGTGGCACTTTATGTGCCACTTTTTGTTTTCCGCTTTGCAAGGAAGATGCGAATGAAAAAACTACTCCTTATCTTGGCGATCCCGATTGTGCTTATCGTCGTCGCTATCGCCGCCTTGGTGATGTTTGTAAACCCTAATCAGTTCAAACCTATGATAACTGAGCAGGTTCAGGCACAAACTGGTCTAGAACTTGAAATAAGCGGTGACATCAGTTGGCAGTTCTTCCCTTCACTTGGATTTGAACTTGGTCAAACAAATCTTAAGAATCCTCAGGGCTTTAAGAATCCCAATCTATTCAGTGTCAGCCAAGTGGGCGTGAGTGTTGGGGTGATGCCTCTGCTCGATAAAACCCTAGAAATTGGTTCTGTGACGCTTGATGGTGCGCAAGTTCATTTAGAAACATTAAAAGACGGAACGTCTAACTTGGACGCGTTGACTGCGGCTAGCAAAGAGGCTGAATCTGCAACCCCAGCCGATAAGGCAGCGACCGAGCCTGAGACTACGTCGTCCGCGTCTGCCGCACAAGGTTGGAGCATTTCACTTTCTGGTGTGACGGTGTCCAATGCGTTACTTGAGATTTCTAACGAAGAAACAGGGTCATTCACCAAGCTTTATGATGTCGGTTTAAATGTCTCTCAGTTCGCAGCAGACCAATGGACTACAGCCGACTTTGATTTGAAAGGTCAAAACAACGACCAGAGTTTTACTGCTAAAGGTACTGCAGACTTTAAGTTGAGCAAGGACTTTGCTGAGTACGCACTGAAAAACATCAAGTTCGATGCTACATATCAAGATACGGTTAATAATGTTGAGCAAGCTCAACTTACGGTAGCGACATTCGAATTTGATAAACCAAACAGTATTGAGTTTGCGGTTAAAGGTAAAACGCCAGATCTTAGTTTCGATGCCAAAGGTGGTACATCATTTGAAATTGATAAAGCGATGACCATGCTTAAGTTAAGCGCGTTGACACTTGACTCTACCTTAGAGGGTAAACCACTACCTCAGTCTCCAATGAAAGTTGGTATGTCATCAGATCTTAGCTTTGATCTTAAGAAGAGCTTCTTGAACTTTGTGCTTCAAAAACTATCACTCAATAAAATGGAGCTAGATGGGAAGGCGACGGTTCAATTGGCTGATATCCCGAAAGTTCGCTTCTCACTACATAGTCCTAATATTGATCTTGATGAGTTCTTAGGATTAAACCAAACTCAGACCGGCAATAAAACAGCCAATGCTGGTGGCCAGCCAACCGCTTCTTCAGGCAAATCTGCACCTGTGAAAGAGGTAGAACCTGACTTAAGTGCACTTAAAGGCTTGGATGTAAAAGGCAGTGTAACGATTGATAAGTTTAAAGCGGCTAATGCGCACATGCAGAAAGTAAAAGCCGACTTTTATGTTAATCGTGGCGTAGCAGAACTAACGTCATTTAGTTCTCAACTGTATAGCGGATCAATTACAGCAAAAGCAAAACTGGATGCGCGTAAATCACCAGCGTCTTACAGTGCCGTGAAGCGCATTAAAGGCGTAAAAGTACAACCGCTTTTAAAAGATGTTGCTAACAACGACATGCTCGAAGGCACCGGCAATATCGATGTGAATGTTACAGGTAGGAGCTTGACCCCAACGGGTATTAAGAAAAATCTAGCGGGTACGGTGAAGATCAATTTTGCTGATGGTGCCGTCAATGGTATCAACGTTGCACAGATTATCAGAGAAAATTACGCTCGCTTTAAAGGTCAGTCAGTTGAAGCTGAAAAAGGGCCTAAGAAAACCGACTTTAGCGCGATGAAAGCTACACTCAAGCTAGCCAAAGGTGTCGTATCCACCAAAGATATGTCAGCAGAATCGCCGCTATTGCGTATTCAAGGTGAAGGATCTGCGAATTACATTAATGAGACGGTCGACTTTTTGGTGCGCACTTCTATCGTAGGGACATTGGAAGGGCAAGGTGGTCAAAGCATTACGGAGCTGCGTGATGTTACGATTCCAATCAAGGTGACCGGCGCTTGGACTGATCCAAAGTTCGCTCTTGTATTTGACGATGTGTTGAAACAGAAAGCTCAAAAAGAAGTAGAACGCGCGACTGAGCGTCTTGGTATTAAAGATGAAAAGACCAAGAAAGCCGTCGATGGGCTACTAAAAGGGCTGTTTAACTAAACTAGCCAGCTACAAGTAAAGCCAATGCCAGTGTGTATCACGCTGGCATTTTTCGTATTGGCGGAACGAATTACGTTAGAGATGTTGCTACCAATGGTAGTCAAGATCTTGCTCTTCTTCGAGCTCCTCAACTGCTAGAAGCTGCCATGATTCTATAAGTGCTGTGGCAGCGGCCATTGTGATAGTTTTGTATAAGTTGTGAGTAGCATGGGTAGGCAAGCCGTCATGTTGCAGAGTAATCGAATAGCTACTCTCATGTTGGCTCTTTTCGATATTTTCCCAGTCTTGCTTTAACTGTTTGATAGGTTGAGTTGAACTTTGGCCAAGTATAAATCGGTGCTCATTACTACCAATCCATAGGATCAAACGACCACTTTCCATGAAACCCTCCTTGTTATCAAGATGTTGTGTTTGTGTTAATTTAACCAATTGTGACGACAGTTTCACGCCAAGTTGATTGTCTGATTGTACCTAAATGGGGTGACAGAGTGTTGTTGCTGGGAGAGGAGTCAGTAAGAATTAAGGCGAGGATAGCAGATTTAAAGTACTAACAAGCTGACACTTTAAACTGCTACCCTGAAGATAGTTTTACCTTGCGTTAAAGCGCAATGAAAATGCCCGCTAAACAAGCACTCATTAGGTTGGCTAACGTACCGGCTAGCACGGCTTTAAGGCCCAGGCTTGCCACGTCAGAGCGGCGCTCCGGTGACATTACACCAATAGACCCTAGCTGAATGGCAATAGAGCCAATGTTGGCGAAACCGCAAAGAGCGAATATAACGATAACTTGGCTGTGCTCCGATAAGCTAGCTTGATGCTGAATGAAGTCGATGAAAGCAACAAATTCGTTCATGACTACCTTTTGGCCGATAAATGACCCTGCCATCAGCATCTCACTTTGATCGACACCAATAAGCCAAGCTACTGGAGCGAAGAGGTAACCGAATAGCAGTTGTAATGTGATTCCTTGCGCACCAAACAGCTCCGCTATGGATTCAATAGCGGCGTTAGCCATCGCAATAACACTGACAAAAGCGATAAGCATCGTACCCACTGCGACCGCAACTTTTACTCCGTTCATTGCCCCCGCTGCTAAGGCATCGATCACATTACTTTGATCGCCAGTATCTAAGTCGACAGAGTCATGAGCTACCGGAGTTTGTTGCTCAGGTACGATAAGCTTAGCCATCATTAGGGATCCTGGCGCAGCCATAAAACTTGCGGCGATTAAGTACTTTAGCTCTACGCCTAACCCGGCATAGCCACCAAGAACACTACCTGCCACAGACGCCATTCCGCCCGCCATGACTGCGAACAGTTCCGAGCGTGTCATAGTTGCAAGGAAAGGACGAATAAGCAGTGGGGACTCACCTTGTGATAGGAATATGTTGCCGGTTGCCACCAACGATTCCGCTTTGCTTGTTCCCAAGAACTTCTGAATTAAACCACCGAGTACGCGGATAACCGCTTGCATGATGCCAAGGTAGTAAAGTGCCGAAATAAGAGCGCTAATAACGATGATGATAGGAAGAACACGGATGGCAAAAATAAAGCCTTCAGAAGCTAAATCACCAAATAGAAATTGAATACCAACGTCGGAGAAGCTAAGTACTTTGGCAACACCAGAACTCATCGCGCCAAGAACATGTTGACCAAAAGGAATGTAAAGAACAAAAGCAGCAAACAATGTTTGAAGGAGGAGTGCGCGTAATACGGTATTCCAGTTAATTGCTTTACGGTTTTCGGAGAAAATAAAACCGATAGTTAACAGCGAGATAATGCCTACAAAACCAAACAGGATAGTCATTAACATTGGGTCACCTCACCGTAGCTTAGACAGTTAAGCATGGAATACGATGACCAAGAGGAAACAGCGGAAAGCTGAGGAAACCACTGATTGTGGTAACTGAAGATAAATTTGCCCATTTTTATACCCTTTACAAGCGTGGAGATTGCAGCTGGTCCAAATCCTTGGGTCGTTCACAGTTCCTTGGTGACGGCTTGTATTGGTGTATAGCTAGAAGATTACGCAACAATGCGAAGTGCCCTAGCAAACGGGAGGGCAGTATACAGTAAAAAATGAGACTTACATCTCATTTTTTACTCTTTTGGTTCGATTGGCTAGAACATCACCAATCAACACCTTTTAGTGCTTTTACGCCTGATTCGAAGGCGTGTTTGACATTTTTAACCTCTGAAACGGTATCTGCAATGTCAATGAGAGTTCGGTGAGCACCGCGACCGGTGATAATGACAGACTGCATTTTTGGTCGGTTGGTTAACGCTTCTACCACTTCTTCCAAATCGATATAGCCGTAGCTCACCATGTAGGTCAGTTCGTCAAATAGAACCACATCAAGTGATTCGTCTTTAAGCATGCGTTTACATTCTTGCCAAACTAACTGAGCTGCTTCCGTATCAGCGGTTTTGTTTTGGGTCTCCCAAGTAAAGCCTGTTGCCATCACTTGAAACTCAACACCTAACTTCTCGAGTAGGTTACGTTCGCCGTTATCCCATGTTCCTTTGATAAACTGAGCAACCGCGCACTGCTTTCCATGACCAACGGCTCGAGCAATGGTACCAAAGCCAGATGTTGACTTGCCCTTACCGTTTCCGGTGATGACTAACAACAAACCTTTTTCTTCTTGAGCGTTGGCGATCTTTTTATCTACGTTTTCTTTTACTTTCTGTTGTCGTGCTTTATGACGATCCTGTTTTTGCTCTTCGGAGAGTGACATGGTGATTCCTTATGTTTAGCTGCTAGTCCTCTGTGTTCGGTATATGATAATGAAATAGAAACAGAAAAAAACAAGACAAAGTTCAGGGGTAATAGGATGAAAAAGATATTGGTGGTTTGCATGGGCAATATTTGTCGCTCGCCAACGGGTGAAGCGGTATTACGCTCTAGAGCAGCGAATCAAGGGGTTGAGGTCCTTATCGATTCAGCAGGGACGATTGGCTACCATCACGGTGACGCCCCTGATAAGCGAGCGCAAGCCGCTGGCGAAGCTCGTGGTTACTCGTTTTCGGGAATAAAAGCGCGACAAGTGACAGATGAAGACTTTGAGATCTTTGACATGATTCTAGCCGCAGATAAGGATAACTTGGCCGACCTTAAACAACGTTGTCCTCAACATCTCAAATACAAACTTTCGTTGTTTCTTAGCCATGGCTCTTCATCCTATAGTGAGATCCCAGACCCTTACTATGGAGGGGAGCAGGGCTTTGAGTTGGTGTTGGATCTGATTGAAGAAGCGGCCGATGCAGTGTTAGCCAAAGTCTAATGGCAAAAAACGCAGCTTAGCTGCGTTTTTAAAACGATCAATAGTAAGGATTTATTTACTCATTTCACCACGTAGCACTTCTAACATTTGGGCTTTAACTTCTTCGTAGCCCAAGTTTTGGCTAAGTAGGTAATGTAGCTTGGCTAGAGCCGCTTCTGGGGTCATGTCAAAACCACTGATAACTCCGGCATCGGCTAGGGCACAGCCAGTGGCATAACCGCCCATATTAACTTTACCTGCTAGACATTGGGTAAGGTTGACCACAATCACGCCACGTTCAGAGGCTTCTTTTAGGTGTGCGAGAAGCTCAGGGTTTTGTGGTGCATTACCTACACCGAAAGTAAGCAATATCATAGCGTTAACAGGTTGAAGTAGCGTGTTACGAATCACTTCATGTGAGATGCCTGGGTACATAGTAATGACCCCAATAGGCTGTGGTGTGATGTCGTGTACTTTAAACTTGCCCTCAGGCATTTTGTTCAGTTCTACACCACTACCTAACTGAATATTGATACCCGCCTCTAAAATCGGCGGCATGTTTGGAGACGTAAACGCGTTGAAGCCATCGGCGTGAGATTTGGTACTGCGGTTACCGCGCATTAGTTGATTATTGAAGAACAGTGTGACTTCGTTAATCGGATAGTTAGCCGCAATGTGCAGTGCATTCAAAAGGTTAGCTTGTCCATCAGAACGTAGCTCCGCTAAAGGAATCTGTGATCCGGTGACAATGACTGGCTTACCTAGATTTTCTAGCATAAACGATAGTGCTGATGCGGTATACGCCATCGTATCGGTGCCATGCAGAATAACGAAGCCGTCATAGTTGTCATAGTTATCACGAATATCGTCAGCAATCTGTTGCCAATCTGCAGGTGTCATGTCTGAAGAGTCAATCAACGGTTCGTATTCGTGAATAGTAAACTCTGGCATTTCAGGGCGATGGAATTCCGGCATACTAGCCAGTTGCTTTTCCATAAAACCGGCGACGGGAATATAGCCGTGATCGGACTTTTGCATGCCGATGGTGCCGCCAGTGTACGCAATATAGATGTGTTTTCTTGTCATGCCAGGGATCGCTTTATTATCAAGGGGAACAGATGCAGGCGATTATAACCAAATCAAATAAAAGAGCCACCGATTGGTGGCTCTAGATAAATGAATTTGTTAGCTCTGCATGCCTACTGGATATTACAGGTCAAGCACAGTACGTACTGGCCTTTTGGGTCATTAAAGCTTTCCAGCAAACTGGCTTGTTGTTGCAACTGAGTCGCGACAGGCAGTAAGCTTTGTGGGACCCAAGCAGATATGTCGAGTCCAAGACTCACTTTTACCTGCTGCATAATATCTTGGACGAACTGTTGCGCTGGGCTTAGCGGTTCTTCGACCCAATAGATATCGTACTTCTCCATACCTCCGAGTTCAGCAGCGAGAGCGACAGCATCATCAAAATCGCCAATCTGGTCAACCAAGCCTCGCTCTAATGCGTCTTTACCGGTCCATACTCGACCTTGCGCGACGGAGTCGACATCCGTGACAGACATGTTGCGGTTATTCGCGACTAACGTAATGAAGCGCTTATATCCATTTTCGATGCCGATTTGGAATGCTTTTGACGCGCCTTCACTGATGCCTGTGGTTACACCAACGCCTGAGAAGGGTGATGTACCAACGCCATCGGTATTAATCCCAATATTGTTTAACCCTTTCTCGAAGGTTGTTACCACACTAAAGATACCGATTGAACCAGTGATGGTCGTTGGCTGTGCCATGATCTTATTAGCGTTCATAGAAATCCAATAACCACCGGAGGCAGCAACACTCGACATGGACACTACGACAGGCTTACCAGCATCGCGCAGCGCTTGAACCTCGTTGCGAATCACTTCTGAAGCAAACGCACTTCCACCTGGGCTATCAACACGCAATACCACTGACTTAACGGAGTCGTTTTCACGAGCCTGTTTGAGAAGGGCTGCTGTTGTATCACCGCCGACAGTACCACGCGGTTGCTCACCATCCATGATGGTGCCGCTCGCTACGATGACGGCAACTTGGTTATCTGGCTGCTTTGGTAGGTCATATGGAATGGATGCCAAGTACTCGTAATAACCCACAGCGTTAAAGCCACCATCGCCGTCGCTACCAAATGCCTCGACCATAGCCTGATTGACTTGCTGTTTGGTAACAAGTTCGTCGACCAATCCTAGTTGCTTAGATAACGCGGCTAAATCGCCGTCAGCAGCTTCTAGTTCTTTAAGAAATTCATCCATGGTTGGCGTTAAAACGCTGGTTTCGATTTGACGGTTAGAGGCAACATCATCTACGTAAGCGCCCCATAGCTGTGAAACCCAGCGAGTGGCAGACTCTTTCGCTGCATCAGACATGTCATCACGAAGGAATGGCTCGACCGCGGATTTGTAAGTACCGACTCTGAATACATGAGTTGTCACATCGAGTTTTTCGAGTAACGTCTTGTAGTACATTGAGTACGCGCTGTAGCCTTTGATAAGTACCGCACCATCAGGAGCAAGGTAGACTTTGTCGGCATAGCTAGCCAGATAGTATTGACTTTGATTGTAGAAAGCACCGTAGGCATAGATAGGCTTGCCTGTCGCCTTAAACTCATTCAACGCTTTAGCAATGTAGCGAAGTTTGGTTAAACTAGTTTCCGGCATGTCTCTCAACGATAGCACTAATCCTTTTACAGAATCATCAGTCGATGCGTGGCGGATTGAATCTACTATATCAAACAGAACGTTTTCTTTTGGAAGGTCGCGCCCGAACAGTGATCCAGTGACAGAATCCATAGGATTCACATAACTGCTTTGCTCGACGATAGGCCCAGAAATGTTCAGGACTAACGCTGACTCTTTTTTGACGGTAGCTGGCGCAGGTTCGACTTGAGTGAAAGCAAAATAGATCATTGCAATCACAGCAAAGAAGAGCAGGTTAATAATGGCAAGTCTGGTAAAGTTAATGACTTTCCAGAACCCTTTGAAGATCAAACCGATAAATCGAAATACTTTTTTCATCATCTCTCCACATCACCAATTGGTGAGTGTTTTTGTCCCTAAACATCAATTACTAGTGTAGCGTTGGCGTGGCAGATTCGCTGTATGAATAATGTAATTGTACGTGCTTGTTGCCACTATCACTCAATCAAGGTTTTAAGTGAATAAAAATTAAAGACTTAACATACTAGATTAAGTTCAAATATTCAGGAAAAAATTTTTAATAATGTTGAGAAAATGTAAACGCTAGTTTGATTTTTTAACCTTTACATAATATTCTGGTCAGACCACAACTATAACAACGGAAGTGAAGTCTGCTATGTACCCGAACTTACTTAAGCCTCTGGATTTAGGATTTACCCAACTACGTAATCGTGTGCTGATGGGATCGATGCACACAGGTCTTGAAGAACACAAGGAAGGACTGCATAAGCTTGCTGCATTTTATGAAGAGCGAGCCAAAGGAGGAGTAGGCTTGATTGTCACTGGCGGATTTGCGCCAAACCTTCGCGGACGTCTTGCCCCTTTTGCTGCTGAATTTAGCAAGCCAAAACATGCCAAAGCGCATAAAGTTGTTACTGAGGCTGTGCATAAGCATGGCGGTAAAATCGCATTGCAAATTCTTCACGCTGGTCGTTATGGTTACCACCCGTTTTCACAAAGCGCATCGAAAATAAAATCACCTATTTCTCCTTTTGCACCTAGTGAAATGAGCAGCCGTCAAATCTGGAAGACTATCGACGCTTATGCAAACAGTGCATCACTGGCGCAAGAAGCAGGGTATGACGGTGTTGAAATCATGGGTTCGGAAGGTTACTTCATCAACCAGTTCATCTGTAAGCGCACCAATGTTCGCTACGATGAGTGGGGTGGTAGTTATGAAAACCGTATCCGCTTACCGTTAGAAATCGTTAAAGCAGTAAGAGCGGCTGTGGGTAAAGAGTTTATTATCATTTTCCGACTCTCGATGCTGGATCTGGTCGAGCAAGGCAGTACTTTTGAAGAAGTGGTACAGCTTGGCCAGGCGCTTGAGCAGGCTGGCGTAACGATAATCAATACTGGTATTGGTTGGCACGAAGCGAAAGTACCGACGATTGCCACTCAAGTTCCTCGCGGTGCTTTCACCTGGGTAACCGAAAAAATCCGTCCTTATCTCAATGTGCCTGTTATCACGACTAACCGAATAAATACACCGGAAGAAGCCGAGCGGATACTTTCATCAGGGCACGCTGATATGGTCTCGATGGCGAGACCTTTCTTGGCCGACCCAAACTTTATCGCGAAGGCAGAGCAAGGCAAGTCACAACTAATCAATACGTGTATAGGTTGTAACCAAGCGTGCTTGGATAATGCATTCAAAGGCAAGCGCGCCACTTGTTTGGTCAACCCTCAAGCGTGTTATGAAACGGACTTAATCGTCAAGAAGGCAGTAAATAGTAAGACCATTGCCGTTGTAGGTGCCGGGCCTGCAGGATTAGCGTGTGCGACCATGTTGGCGGAAAAAGGCCATTCTGTGGATCTTTTCGAGAAGAGTGACCGCATTGGTGGCCAGTTCCGTTTAGCGATGCAAATCCCAGGTAAAGAAGAATTCAGAGAAACTATCCGTTACTTTGCCAACCGTATTGAAGAGACCGGCGTCAAGCTACATCTTGACACCGAAGCGACGTCTGACCTGCTACGCGAATATGATGAAGTAGTGATGGCGTCCGGTGTTCAGCCAAGAATGCCCAAGCTTGAAGGTATCGATAACCAAGATAAAGTCATCGACTATCAAACATTGATTCGCGATAAGACACCAGTAGGTGACAACGTGGCGATCATGGGGGCAGGCGGTATTGGGGTCGATGTTGCGAGCATGATTACTGAACCTCATGGTCAGACGTTAGATGACTGGTTACACGAATGGGGCATCGACAAAACCATCGAGCATCCAGGTGGTCTATTCCCATTCCCGGAAGAAGTGACCGATACCAATGTCTGGGTAATGCAGCGTAAAGAAGGCAGAGTAGGTAAAGGCCCGGGTAAAACGACAGGCTGGATCCACAAGAAAACCCTTGAAAAGAGAGGTGTACATCTTTTAGGTGGTGTGACTTATAACAAGATTGATGATCAAGGTCTGCACATTACTGTCAAAGGTGAAGAGCAATTGATACCCGCAGATAAAGTGGTCATCTGCGCTGGACAAGAGTCTGTAAAACCATTCGAAGAGCAGTGGCAAAGCTTTGGTGACAAATTGCATGTTATTGGTGGTGCTGACTATGCTGGTGAACTGGACGCGGTTAGAGCGATTCGCCAAGGTGTCGAATTAGCTGCCAAGCTATAAAGTACATTGAGAACAGTTCTCACTTTTGCTGTCATGACGTTAACGTTTTGTTATAATGAGCGTTATTACAACAAACAAAAAGGGAAGTGTTATGGATGCCCTAGAACTGTTACTCAATAGGCGTTCGATTGCTCGACTATCAGAACCGGCTCCTGAAGGAGAAGCGTTAGAAAATATTATTAGAGCGGGCCTACGTGCTCCGGATCATGCAGGACTTACTCCTTGGCAGTTTGTGCTGGCGCAAGGTGATGGCAGACAGAAACTGGCTGATATCCTAAGTGATGCCGCTGCTCAAGCGGGCAGTGAGGAGGCGGTGATTGAAAAAGCTAAGAAAGCCCCTTTTCGTGCTCCTCTAGTCATCACCGTCATTGCGAAAGTGATGCAACATGACAAGGTACCCGCAATCGAGCAGCATCTTTCTGCTGGCTGTGCAGTTCAAGCAATGCAAATGGCAGCTGTGGCTCAAGGCTTCCAAGCATTTTGGCGTTCGGGCAAATGGATGTTTGATGAACACGTTCGTCGGGCGTTTGGCGTTGAGGGTGATGATCAAATCGTTGGCTTTCTCTACGTCGGTACGCCCGGATGTACACCAATGAAAGCGCCAGAGCGTGATTTAAATAAATACGTTAAGTTTCTATAACGGAATATTTACCTGGCTATTTATACAGTTTTTCTTGATTCTTAAAGGTAAGCTTAGTTAAGCTTACCTTTATTTTTTCAGATACCTGTGACCTTCTCTATGACTCGTCTCTTTATTGCCGAAAAACCCAGCTTAGGGCGTGCTATTGCCGCCGCTTTGCCAAACCCTCAAAAGAAAGGCGACGGATACATCCAATGTGGAAATGGTGATGTGGTCACATGGTGTATTGGTCATCTGCTTGAGCAGGTAGAGCCTGATGCCTACGATGAGCGTTATAAAAAGTGGAATCTGAATGATCTGCCTATCGTGCCAAATCAGTGGCAACTCAGACCTCGAAAAAGTGCTTCAAAACAGCTCACTGCGGTAAAGAAACTACTAAAAACGGCGACCAGTATTGTTAACGCGGGAGACCCAGATAGGGAAGGGCAACTTCTGGTTGATGAGGTGATCGACTACTGTAAGGTTCCGAAAGCCAAGAAAGATACTGCTCAGCGTTTGTTGATTAGCGATTTAAACCTTCCGGCGGTAAAAAAAGCGCTCAATTCTATGCGCATGAATCAAGAGTTTATTCCACTTTCGGTATCGGCATTAGCACGTTCACGAGCGGATTGGCTTTATGGGATGAATATGTCTCGGGCCTATACGCTTCTCGGACAAAAGGCGGGTTATCAAGGTGTGTTATCTGTTGGGCGAGTACAAACACCCGTGTTGGGATTGGTGGTTCGTCGTGATGAAGAAATCGAGAACTTTGTTCCCAAAGACTATTACACTTTACACGCCTTGATTCCTTACCAAGATTCGCACGCGGCCTTTGACATTCGTGCCAAATGGAAACCAAGTGAAGCCTGCCAACCATGGCAAGATGAAGAAGGAAGAGTGCTGAATAAAAAGCTGGTGGAAAATGTCGCGAGTCGAATTCAAGGACAGCCAGCAAAAGTCACTAAGTCAGAGCATAAGTCGACAAAACAGAATGCGCCTTTACCGTACTCTTTGTCTGCTTTACAGATTGATGCGGCCAAGCGTTTTAATATGAGCGCGCAACAAGTGTTGGATGTTTGTCAGGCTCTGTACGAGAAGCACAAACTTATTACCTATCCACGTTCTGATAACCGATATTTACCTAAAGATCATTTTTACCAAGCGAATGATGTCCTAAGTGCAATAAAGAACAATAGCAGAGAGCATGCTCAGGCGGTTGATGACGCGGACAGCAGTCGTAAGTCTAAAGCGTGGAACGACAGCAAAGTGGATGCACACCACGCTATTATTCCGACACCAAAGAAAACCAGCAGTGTGCTATCTGGGTTTGAAGAGAAAATCTATGGGTTGATCGCGCGTCAGTATTTAATGCAGTTTTATCCAGCCGCGGTTTACGCCGAAGCCATGTTAGAGTTCGATATTCAAGGTGGCTGTTTTATTGCTAAAGGCAAGCGCTTGCAGCAACCTGGTTGGCGAGTCTTGTTAGGGAACTCTGCTAACGAACAAGAGGATGGCGTAGATGCCGTTCCGCCTTTGGAAGTCGGTACCGAACTCATCTGTCGCGAAGGTGTAATCGCAGAGAAGAAAACCGAGCCACCAAGACATTTCACCGAGGCAACATTACTTCAGGCGATGACCGGGATCAGCCGATTCGTTGAGGATAAATCGCTGAAGAAAATCCTACGTGATACCGATGGTATCGGAACAGAAGCAACGCGTGCGGGTATTCTTGATACACTTTTTAAACGCAAGTTGCTTAATCGTCAGGGCAAGTCAGTTATTAGCACTTCTGCAGGAAGAGGTTTAATTCATGCGCTACCTGATGAATCGACCTATCCTGATATGACAGCCCACTGGGAGTTTCAGCTGCAAGGCATGGCTGAGAAAACGCAGTCCTATACGCCATTTATGGCTGAGCTCAATAACCGCCTTGAACAGCTTATGCAACAAGTGAAGTCAGGCCCTGTGCCGGATTCTCTCAAAAATTTGCCCAAAGTTGAGAGACCGGCATTTAAGAAACGACGTTTTAGTAAAGGAAAAAAAGCGCCTAGTAAGACCAAGAGCCGCAGCTAATATCGAATGACTAATGATCTACCAAGGAAGTGGTTGACCGTTGAAGTTAATAAATTGGCCTGACTGGTTGGAGTCAGCGTTTTCGATGACCTTGAACAAGCCAGATGCTGATTCTGTGGTTGAGATAAGAGCATTTGGACCGCCCATCTCGGTTTGAACCCAACCCGGATGTAATGCCAGAACGGTAATACCTTCTTGGCTTAAATCGTTACTCAAACTCTTAACTACTGAGTTCAGTGCGGCTTTTGAGGAGCGATAGATGTACCCACCACCTGATGTGTTTTCTGTCATGCTACCAACTTTAGAGGATAAGCACGCAATTTTCCTAACCGCGGAGCGTTGAATTTTGGGATACAGCGCTTCCACCAATTTAAGCGGAGCGATGGTGTTAATTTCTAACACCTTGCGCCACTCATCGATGTCTGTATTGCCGAAACCGTAGCCTTTGGGGCCATAATAGCCTGCATTATTGATTACTATATCTAGGTTGGGTAACTGTGCGAGAAGTTGCGGATAGGTTGGATAATCGGTGACGTCAAAGCAGTATGTAGACAGGTTTGACTCACTTACCTCCAGAGACAGCAGCTCCTTAGCGCTGCATGCACTGCGATAAGTGGCGTGTACTTGGTAGCCAGATTGAAGGTATCTTTTGGTAAGAGCAAGACCAATACCTCGATTTGCCCCTGTAATGAATACGGTTTTCATATGTGCTCCCTAACGATAAGATGCTCCCATTATAAATGAAATCTAGAGCGTCTGATGCACAACAACGTTGTTCCTTTGATTTATCACCCTATCTATTCTGATTTACCATTGCCAGAAGGACATCGTTATCCTATCAACAAATACCGTTTGCTGTATGAAGAGGTTGAGCGAAAGTATTTACGCTTGGCCGAATCTCCTTTTGTCATAAAAACACCTAGCCCGTTGACGGTAGAGCAAGTGCAACAGGTTCACTGTAGAGACTATGTTGAGGGTTTGGTCACAGGAAGCTTACCTGCAGCGAAGATAAGAAGAATAGGCTTTCCTTGGACAGAGCAGCTTATTCAACGAACACTGATCTCAGCTGGTGGGACGTGTTTAGCAGCACAACAAGCGATGGAGTATGGTTTAGCGATTCACTTAAGTGGCGGTTATCATCACGCCCATTACGATTTTGGTAGTGGTTTCTGCTTGTTCAATGACCTTATTATCGCCGCGCAAAATGCAATAGAGCATGGGATGGAGAAAGTACTGATTGTTGATAGTGATGTACATCATGGCGATGGAAGTGCGACCCTTGCCGCAGGTACTGATCAAATAGTGACTCTATCACTTCATTGCGAAAAGAACTTTCCCGCGAGAAAGCCGTTATCTGATATGGATGTGCCTTTAAGTCGAGGTGCGAGTGACAAAGAGTTCTTGGCAAGCTTCAAGCAAGTGGTTGAACTAGCAATACGACTGCATCAACCCGATCTGATTATTTATGACGCGGGTGTAGATATTCACGAGGACGATGAACTAGGCTATCTACAAGTGACCTTGGACGGAGTATGCCAGCGTGATTTATGGATGCTGGACTACTGTCGAAATAAAGGTATCCCTGTCGCTTGTGTCGTTGGTGGTGGTTATCGAACAGAGCATAGCGATTTAATTCCTATTCACATGTCACTTATCGATGCGGCATACCAGCAAAGGAGCGGCAAATGAAGCACAGAATAAGAGCGGCAGGTATCGCGTTACAAAATAATAAGATACTAATGCTTCGTGTGCGCGACCAATACTCAGGAGAATACTGGATTCCACCGGGTGGTGGCCTTGAGGATTCGGATGTGTCTTCCAAGCAAGCGTTAGTGCGAGAGTTTCGTGAAGAGACTGGGCTTGATGTGACCGTCGGGCCGTTATTGTGTGTACGGGAGTTTCATGAGACCTCATCCGATCGCTACCACGTTGAGTTGTTTTATTTAGTTGAGTCATGGAGAGGAGAGCTTTCTCTAGTTAACCTAGAGGGACTTAATGACTCTGAGTACATTCAACAAGTAGCTTGGGTTGATGTTGAAGATCTCAATCAATACAAAGTCTTTCCAGCTGACATTGTGTCTACGGTACTTCCACTGATTCAAGCCAAGCAGTTTGCGACCCATTTAGGAAGTTATGTCCAAGGAGAGAATGACGATGTGAACCACCTAGATTAACGGCAATAACCTCTGTATGATGCACGACCAACACAGAACCAATGAGTACCTGCGATGAACCGTAAGAAAAAAATCAACCAGATTCATAAAGCGCGAATGAAAAAAGCGAACGCTAAAAAGAATGGCGCAGGGAAGAATAAACCGCGTTACATATCTAAAGCCGAACGTGCGAAGATGGAAGCGGAGCAAGAAGCACAAAATAACAATGAAGTGTTAGATGCGCCTGAACAGGCAACATCATAATGTTTAGCAAGTCTGGTTGAGCAGTTTAAAACCGCTCAACCCCAACCATATCAATTACTTCAACTTCAGCTTCTTCTCAAGCACTGCGCAGTGCAAAAAGTATCACCAGAAACTCTTAAGCCAAGATTCCTTATATAAGACGCACAATTTCATGTGAGCGTTTTCAGGGAAAGGAATCGCTATGACCTTAAATCGACATACTTATTTTATTAATACTAGCTTTACGCCATGACTCGGCTGCGTAGTCAGTATAAACCATCATTTCTTTACGTTTGTAGGTAAGCACACTGCGGATATTTGATAAGTGTTGTTAAGTAGGTGTATAGAAACGTTAGATGCAAAAAAGCCGCTACTTAGTAGCGGCTTTTTCTGAATGTGGCGGAGAGATAGGGATTTGAACGCTACGCCTAAAAACTAAAACTGCTTATTTTACAATGAGTTGTCTAGATTTCTAGAAAATCAATTTGTTG
>NZ_JAKGTN010000018.1:0-122391 GCF_021568915.1 Vibrio sp. McD22-P3 | reverse complement strand
GTTAACTCGTTTCCGCTCGACTTGCATGTGTTAGGCCTGCCGCCAGCGTTCAATCTGAGCCATGATCAAACTCTTCAATTTAAGATTTTGTCGGCTCAACGAATACTGACTTTAAACTACCTTAGTAATCTAAAGCTATTATCGTTCCAACAGAACGATAATGAATTGACTGTGCCAAGCCTTTCGACTTGATTGGTCACTCAGTTCATTGGAAACCTAATTTGATACCGAAGTATCTAATTTGATTATCATCAACGAGTGCCCACACAGATTGATAGGTCTATATTTTTAAAGAACATTTTCTAACTCTCAAGCCGCTTCGCGTCTCGTCGTTAGGGGTGCGTATCTTACGCTTCCCGTTTTGAGAGTCAAGCGTTTTTTTTCAAACTTTCTTTTCTCTCTCAACCGACTCCGCTTTGTGACTTTCGTCTCACTCCGTGTCGGTGAGGCGGCATTATAGAGATCACTCAAACTATGACAAGTGTTTTTTTGAATTTATTTTTCGTTCGCACAAAAAGCCATCGATACGGTGTTTTTTCGATAAAAATTCAACATTTGAAATACATCACACCAATTAATTGGAAAAATCACACTCAACTACGTAATATTCTTATATCTATTTGTTAACGATAGATGCCATTATTCGTAAATAAAAAAGTAGTACTTTAATATGGACTCCAATAAATCTCTTTTTCTGGTAGTAGCGATTGCTATATTAGGCGGTATTGTATTTTCTCAATTCGCTGACGTACCACCAGCTGTTGCTTTTGTCATCGGTGTAGTAGCCACCTTTTTTGTTGTTAAGTTTTCTACTGCTTCACCAACACCATCTGCAGAAACTACAAAGTCGACCAAAACTCTCTACGTCGGCAATCTTCCTTATAAAGCAAATGAATCTCACGTAAAAGAGCTCTTTGCTGAGCATGGTGAGGTATTTGCCGTTAGGTTAATGAAGGATAAACGCACAGGTAAACGACGTGGGTTTGGTTTTGTTGTGATGGCGAGCTCCGATGCAAAAGCGGCAATCAAAGCTCTAAATGAAAAGGATTATATGCAACGTACTTTGAAAGTGCGTATTGCTAATGATCCGAAGCACCCTGAATCGGCAACAACTGAACAGGAGTAAAACAGAGTTGTCGTAATGTTTTATTTAGTGCTTCTTCTTCAAAAGGAGGAGCACTACTAAACGCCTCCATGGTTCCTTGTCCCAAAGATACCTCTTTTATCTCCAATAGACTTTCAACTCTTCTTGCAATTGCGGCTCCTGAATCAACTAATTCAACACAGTCTCCCAATACCAATGCTATTTCTTCCTTAATAAGAGGAAAGTGGGTACAGCCTAATACTGCTACATCAATTTTTCCTTTAATCGGAGAAAGTATGAGTTCCAACTCTTGAAGGTCGACCTGCTCATTCCTCAGCTTTTGCTCTGCCATTTCAACTAATCGACTATCACCTATCAGCTTTACTTCTTTATCAGTAGCAAAGTTACGAATTAAGTCATGAGTATATTGGCGAGTAATCGTTGCTGGTGTAGCAATCAAGCCAACTGCTGTTTTAGAGAGTAGTGAAGCTGGCTTAATGGCAGGGACGACGCCAACCACAGGAATGTCTATTCGTTTTCTTAAATGAGGGAGCACAATAGTACTGGCCGTATTGCAAGCAATAACAACAATATCGACCGCTTTGCGCCGCATCATTTGTTGTATCAATGTACAGGTGCGGTTTACTAGTGTTTCCGGTGCCAATTCACCGTAGGGATAAGCCTCATTGTCGAATAGATAGATATAGTTTTCTTGAGGTAAGCGTTGGACTATTTCTTTAAATACAGAAAGTCCACCCACACCAGAGTCAAATATTAGTATATTTTTTCGATTCATTGATTAACGTATCACGCTCACTACTAACCTGTTCGCCAACATAATACTCATAACCCTATTGTCGGTAAACTTATCCGCGAAGTTCTGACTCAACGCTGTATCTTAGATGACTGAATCTCGGCGCTGTCTCAATTTCAATCTGTTGAATGGAAATAGGGTGACTAAAATACCTCGAATTACAGACTAAGGTATGGAATTCCCCATCTTCTCCACAAGGGTCAACATTATTAGGTAATTCTTGAATAAGCTCGTCGGTATAAACTTTTCCACAGAATGTTTCCGAAAGCACATTTCTATCGACGGTAACCAACACTGTCTCAATCCCTCTGGCAATGATCTCCTGTGCAAGCTTTGCGCTACTTTCACCAACCAAAGGAAAAACCGCTTCTAGCCCCGCTGGTTCGACATAGCTTTTTCTATATTCAACAATTCCATTACAGAACATGTCACCAAATGCTATCCCATCTACTGCCAAGCCAGAAGATTTTATCCCCTCAATAACGAGCGCTTGGTAAACATCGTTAGGTGGGAAAACTTCTGGTAGCTCTATCGTTACTAATGGCATCCCTAACCTATCTGCTTGCAATTGAACGACTTCTAATGGGGTTACTTGAAATGGAACCTCACCTTTGACATGAGTAGTGTAAAGACCAACGACATTATAATCTGGAGATTCCATTAGTCGTTCGAAAGTAAGGGTTGAATCTTTGCCAGATGACCAACTGATGATGATGTTTTTCATTTAGGACTACCTATTAAAAAGCGCCTCTTAACTGGAGGCGCTGTTTGCTATTAGAACTGATACATGGCATTCACGTAGTAATTACGTTCTGGTGTTTTATAGCCACTCACCGTTTCATACTCTTCATCGAATAAGTTGCCAACTTTCGCACCTAGACTTAGGCCGTTATCAAAGTAGTAGGTGCCGGCAATATCAACTAACGAATAAGGGTCTAATACTTGAGTATTGGCTGCATCATTATAGCGTTTCCCTTGATATAGGTAGCTTAGCTCGAATCTCCAAGAGGCAATATTATATGAGGCATTCCACTTCCCGCTATTGCGAGCTCGTCTTACTAAGTCCTTACCTGTGCTTTCATCTTTAGCATCTAGATAGTCGTACGACACCTCATGCTCAATCGCTCCGGTATCAAAACGAGTTACTAGTTCAATACCTTCAATCTTAGCTTTGTTTATATTGACGTTCGTTGAACCATTACTGGCAATCATCTTATCCACATTACTGCGATAAGCGCCTAATCTAAATCCTAATAAAGCAAACTCACCCTCTAAAGCAATTTCAGAGGTAGCTGACTCTTCAGGGACCAGATTTGGATTACCTTCATAACAGCCCCATGGACCACACTCTTTAGGCCAATACAGTTCATTAAAAGTAGGTGCCTTAAATGCTGTTCCATGCATGGCTACAACCTTTAATTGCTCTGTGACATTCACACCACCACCTAACTGGTAAGTGGTGTAGTTTCCATAGGCACTATTGTCATCATGTCGAACATTAGCTTCTAGTGATAAGCGTTCTTGATTGTAGAGTGCACCTAAGAAGACGGCTCCATTGTCTCGAGTGTCTTTAGTCATAGCTTTAGTTGTGTTATTCACTTTATCTTTGTACCAATCAATGCCGCCCAAGAAACTCAATTCATCATTGATTTTTACGTTGTTATTCCAATTCACTGCAATGCGATTGGTCGAAATAGTCCCTTCTGGCTCTCCTTGACCATAAGATTTCGCTTTATCTTGATTCGTCGTCAGTGTCAGCGAAGAATCAAAGTTATTACGCATATAGTCACCAGCAACACTAAAACTGTACAAGTCACTATCTGACTTATCTACACCAGTCCAAGGGTTATCAAATTCAGTATTATGTTTTTGGTAATAACCATTGGCCTTTAGTTGCCAGTTTTGATCCAATCGTTTACCCATATCGAGGACTAGATATTGACTGGTATAGCCATCGTCATCCGCATCTATTGGATTAGTGCTGGTCGGTTGGACATTGTAGCCATTACTAGACTGATGAGTGGCTGTCAGATTGAGCCATCCATTCTCCGCATCACCTAACGATAATGTTCCACCAAGGTTGTAACTTCCAAAGCTTCCCGCTCCAGCTTTAACTCTACTTGGAGAGCCATTTTTATTAGTGGTGATAATATTAACCACACCGCTTACGGCATCAGAACCATATACCGCAGCACGGGCACCACGGATAATTTCGATACGTTGCACACCATCAAGAGGAATGGCTGACAGATTCGCAGCACCTGTTGTTGCACTCCCAATTCGAACACCGTTGATTAATACCAAAGTGTTCTTACTAGAGCGACCTCGAATGTACAGTTCCGCATTTTGACCAATGCCACCTTGGTTTGCGATCTGTACGCCAGGTAAACGTCGTAATATCTCAGAAACTGATTTAGCTTGAATAGCGTCAATTTGCTCACGATCAACAACTTCAATTGGAGCAAGAACATCTTTCAGTTGCTGTTCAACACGGTTCGCTGTCACGACCATGGTTTCATTTGCGAGTTTGCTTTGTTCACTTGGGTTTGTTGCTTCTGCCAGTGAAAAAGAAGCATAAGAAGAGAGCGATGCAGCCACTGCTATCGCCAAAAATGATTTGTTCATTTGTTATGTTGTCCTAAATCGCGTAAGTCCTACCAAGCTAGCGTTTGTTATTGGTTAACGAAGCTTGGCTGCTGGCAGGTATTCGGACTCAAGAGCGTAAGGATCACAGTGAACCTAAACCTACTGCCTCGACTTCCCGTAACTCGTACAGTGTCATTTGAGGGGTCGTTCTCTTTTACCGCTGCGCGTCAACCCCATACAGTTGGGAAAGAAAACGTAAAAAAACTAGACAAGCGAGGATAAAATGCTTAGTTAACAAGCGATTACACCTAGAACAGCATCAAGACACCCATAACTCAATTAAGCGTCTAAGTTTTTCACATTTACTTTCGGTCTATCTAATTTTTTTATTCCTTTAGACCATTTAAGAAATGACAAACTGACATTCTTAAAACCAGTATGCATTGGATGTATAGACGGCTATTACCTGCCAAAACGTAGAGTAATAGATAATCCAAATAAATACCAACTTAACCTATTGAAATTTAATAAGGTTGGACATGAATTTTCTTCATGTTTAAGAGGCTAATGAATGAAAAATGCACCCAGCGTGATTCCAGTACAAGCAGTTACGCATCAGAAAAAGAAGTATAGCGATGACTAATTCATTAAATGGATGGTATTCACTAATCTATTACCATCCATTTAATGAACGAGATTGTATTTTAGCATTCAGCTCTCTACGCTCTTGATCATTAAGGCTAACTAATTGATGTGAGAACTGATTATAAAAAAGACGTGGGTCAAAGAAATAGTTAGTAGACACCAAAAAGTCCGAATTAACTCGTTTCAACAAGTACGCATATCTCTCTTGAAAGCGATAGTATACCCAGCCACTTTTTAATCCTTTAGAACGAGCAGTGTCAGCCAAGCTCTGGATTTCTCTATTCAGAAATACCGCCACCCTCTCGGCATGTTCTGGAAAATCCTTAGATAATGTGTTAAATGAATCAACCCACCACCTTTTATAGTTGTCGGTTGAGAAATCACGCTTACCACCGAGTCTCTTAGATTTGTATCCGATATCTAGCCTAGAACACACCTCATTTGCAGATAAGGGAAAGAATCGCTCTACTGAGCAATCGACTGTAAAAAGATTGAATCCAGCGATACCTTGTTCATTAAAATAATCACCAACACAATAACTTCCTATTCGTCGGTACAACACTTCGCCATCGGAAGCCTTGTGATGGCCTTCAAACCGTTGATACATAAGGTATTCGCTACAACCATCTATGTCCCAGCCAATTCTCGTATCCACACATAAACTAGCAATAGCTGAGAACTTCTTGTTAAATTCATCGAGAATTTCATAAGAATCTTTCATCTTGTTAGTCTTTTCCTTGTTCTGTTGTGCCATTTTCTATTGGTATATGTCCAGCACAAGCCAAGCTAATATCAAGAATGGACTTGGCTCGTGTGGCTGCAACATAAAGCAAACGCGCTTCTTCGTCTGAGTATTTACTGTGACCTTTCCCTCTGAAGTCATCAGCTAGCCTGACTACATCCCACTCTCGCCCTTTAACCTGATGAACCGTCGATATTAGAATATCCGCATATTTCTCATTGATTGACTTCGCTCGATTTAACAAACTAAGTAATGACGAGATATCATATTGTTCAGCGAGATTTACCAATGTACGAAGATGTATACCCTCTTCGCTTTTAGAAAAAACAACAAGATCATGCCAGTCCTTGAATGGAGCAAATTCAGGATGCGAAGTTTTCTCCCCAAACATGAGCCTTTCAGCTTCCCTTAAGTCTCTACTCAAAGAACCAATATCACCGTTAATCGCAACATTCTTTTTCTCAATGTACGTTTGGTACGCTAACTCGGATATAACACCAAAATTGGTTCGACAAATAATAACTTGTGGCTCAATTTCATCTATTTCGGAAACTCTTGACTTTACAGTACTCAAACCTCTAATGTTAACTGACTTGTTAAAGTAAAAGCTAATTAAGCGATTACTGTAATATGCAATCTCTTCACCGTATCTAAATGACTGAGTAAGCTGAAAAGAAGATCCTATATCAACCAAATCAAGAGCATTTTCAGCTCCTCGAAATCCATAAATCTGCTGATATTTATCTCCGACCCATACTTGTTGCGTGTTTTGCTTTGATAACAGATTAATCACAACAGGGGTTTGATCTTGAGCTTCATCGATAAGAATAAAATCGTACTGGAGTTGAGGGTCTGTCAAAGCCCATAGCTTCAGATACACGTCTGGAGTTATAGGTATATCACTTTGTGGATTAACTAACAGCTCCCAAACTGCATTGGTGAAGTACAAAAGTGTCCCTAAAATTTCGTCACGATCTGCACCCTCTACATCAAGAATGCTTAAATGATTCAAGTGCTCTTTTTCTATGGTGAGTGATGAAGATTGGCAAAATTTTTGAATCACAGACAGAATCATGCCGCTAATGCGTATTGCCGAAATCCCATACATTGACGGAATATCCTTGAATACTTTTTCACAAAGGATTGCAGGTGTCAGGAACTGCTTCAGCCTACCTGTTATAACGTATTGATTTGCCACAGCCCTATATGCGAGTGAGTGAACGGTTCTGCATTCAACATTACTAGGAAAAATAACAGACGCTTCATCTACGATTTTTTTGTTAAAAGCTAAATATAAGCCTTTTTTATCCCCCAAAGCCAGCGAGGATATAGCCCTTAATGTTAGGGTTTTCCCTGTACCAGCAAACGCATTGATAATTATATTTTTTCCCTTTTGAGCTTCTAAAACAATTTCAGATTGCTCGTCAGACAAAACTTTTTCACCGTAGTTCATTTGCAACTTTGACGTCATGTCACCCTTCACTAACTAATGCGAGAACAAACCAAGAGCATATCACATGATTGCACAAGCGAGTAACTAGATGAGCTGAGGTAAGGACTAAGCCTATTGAATTGATTTGAATAGTAAAACGGGCATACGTTGGCAGCTCAATATTTCAAGAGCATTCATCAAACATTAGCTGCATAGGTGTGGTTTAAAATAAATGATTTTGTTCTTCTTCAAGTAAAACTGTTTTTAAAGCTTTGTCTAACGTCGGTCTCGAAACACCAAAATGTTTTGCAACCTCAGTTTTCGTGATCGAATCACTGAGTAACATACTTGCAGCCAACCTGATATCTTTCTTCGACATACTGGGTTTTCTACCCACGTTTTTTCCTCGCCTTTTGGCTGCGGCCAAGCCTGCTTTCGTTCTTTCACTGATAAGAGTACGCTCAAATTGAGCGATGGCCCCAAATATGTGGAAGACAAGCTCACCAGCAGGGCTTGAAGTATCAATTGCTTCCGCAATTGATACAAAACCGATACTTCTCTCTTTCAGCTCATTAACTATCTCAATAAGGTGAGGTAAGCTCCGCCCAAGCCTGTCTAAACGCCATACAACTAAGATGTCACCGTCACGCAGATTATCTAGTGCCTTTTCAAGCTCAGGGCGATTAGTAACCTTTCCTGACGCTTTTTCTGTGTATATCTTGTCACACCCAATTTCATTAAGGGCATCAAGTTGAAGGTGAAGCTCTTGGTCATCTGTTGAGACACGAGCATAGCCAATTTTCATAGAGTACTACTCCCTAGATGTTGTAAAACAAAGCTATCATTTCTTTACATTAATTGATTTACATATTGTTTTACACATCCATCAAGGTTTTTGTTGTAATTATGACGTTTTCACCACATGTAAATAAAATGGTCGTTTTATTTACGCCCTCTATCGTGAGTTAGATCACTAACTATGCTAATCCAGTTTCTCACGCTTTTTGAAGGCTAAAATATTGTCTTGAGATCCCATGTCTTGTACATCAATAATCACTTCAACATTCTTGTTTTCTTCGGGTATGTCATTCCACATGGCAACATTCATTTGATGCATTCTTACGGCTTGAGACTTTAAAAGTTCTTTGTAGTGAGCTAGTCTTTCATCCTTCTGCTCTAACTCCGCTTTGAGTTTTTTCACTCCCTCTCTAGCTTTTTCTACGTCCTCTTTAGCTTTGATATAAATCGGGTGAGCACGCACTACATCATCTGACAGATCGCTCTCTCCATGAATACGCTCTGCTTCTGCACCTTCAATCATTTTTTTTGTTTCGGGATAACGCTTTGCCGCACCATTAGATAGCCCAGCCTCTTTCTCAACATTAGAAACAACAATCTTAAGCTTGTTGGCACTGAGCTTTCGCTTCAGCTCCCTGTGAGTCGGCTGTTTGTCGATAAGACGCTTCAACGCTTCTCTCAACTGCTTTTCTGTTGAGCTTAACTCCGTTTTTTTATCTGTCATGTCTTACGCCACCATTATCGTGTTTATAACTAAGCTCAGTACATCTTCTGTAAACTCATACTTATCATGGTCGAATCCCAAGTCATCCATGATTGCCTCTGCCGCCTTTACCTGCATAAAGTATTTGGTTGCCGCACTGGAGTTTAATTCATCGCATTCTTTTAGAAACTCAATATTTCTCATCGCGTCCATGCGAGAAGATTCGGCATAAACAGCGTTTTCAATAAAATCGTATTCACAGTCCACACACTCGCTTAAATCAATATTGATGCGCATTGAACATTGAGTGTTGGTGCAGTACATACTAGGAGCAACTGCATGTAAGTGCGCCTTTCCGTTAGTTAACTGATCTATCCAATAATCAGTTGACAACTTTCGTTTGTTTACCCCATTTTCAAAATAGCTTTCACCTTCACGGCTGATTTCAGCAACCATTGCTTGACCTTTGCCACCTGCAATCCGTTCACCGTTCGCCATTTTTTGATATATGCGAGCAAAAATTTCAGCCTTTTGCGTTATCCGCTCTTTTCTAATTTCACTGTAAAGCTGTTCAAATGAATGGGCATTACGGGCATACCAGCTAGTCATCGCCATCGACAAATGTGACAACTGTTGCTTCAAAGCAGGGAACGAACACAGCTCATAACCAATTAGGTAATAAGCAAGCGAACGTCTTGTTTGATGTGGCGTAAAGTGAAACTTATCTCCCTGTGTAAAAGATTTCTGAGTTGGGTCGGAAGCTTGTAAATAGCCCATATCTTCAGCCGTCAGAATAAAATCAAAGCTGTCCTTATTAAAATTCTGTTTAATTGATTTACCTAGCGCCGCCTTTGTTACAGGCTTGAAATATTGATTGTTAGCCAAATTTGCGAACATTCGATGTCTGTCATTTTCTGCAAACCTGTTTCGATAAGGCGTATGAATGGAGTTCAACACATGAAATGCTTTCCAACCTATTTCGGTGGTAACAAAGGTATCGTTTTTGGTTTGGCTGTTTAGTGTGATTTTTGATTGGCGTGTACTCAAAAAGTAAATGGTTTCATTACCAGCATCGGACTCACAGCCATTTTTATCGAACATCATTTTTTGCGCCCCGTAGACAGGACTAACTTTGTACAACTCATCTGCACGCATCCCTGATAGCGCCAAACATAACCACGAAGACTTTGCGCTCAGACTGACCAAATACTGTTTAAAGTCTCTCCACCCATAACAAGTACCACCAATCCGTACTTTGAAGTTCTTAAGTACGCTTTTACGTGGTGGAATAAAGGTTTCAAGCGAGATGAAAATTTTCATCCATCGTGGGTCTTCACCTTTATCAGCCAAGGCCACCCCTTCATTGTCGAGCGCTTGGGTAAATCGCTCCCATGTTTTTCGATAACTCTTAATAGGCGAATAACTACATCCATTTCTTATCTTTAGAGTTCTATTTATTACTTCATCATCATAATAGGAAATCATCAGCTCAACCGCTTGTTCGATTTCATCTCTCAATCCATAGGCTTTTACGACATCTTTGCTGTACCCTGTTAATGCCGAAAAATAGATCCTAGGAGGAATCACCAATTTACCTTCCGACACCTCAGCGCTTGCGTTAAACATCTTATGATTCAGGTGCGAAAAATTAACCTTGAAGGGCAGTAAACCTTTTAAAGCGGGAAGAGAGTTTATCCCTCTAAATGGGTGGCTTTTAGATAATTCAAAACACCCCTCATCAACCAAAATTTCAAAGTGCTCTAGGTTTAAATCTTCAAACGAAGTGATGCCACGCTTAATAAGTTGAGCTATATCATTCCGAAGAACGTTTACTTTAGTTTTGATGGAGTCCAACTCTATGTGCTTAGCTGAAAACCATATATAAGCTAATGCTACGCATTTCATTTGATTAACCAAATGACGCTCATTTTGACGAAGAACAATGACGTTCTCACCTTGTCCTAGCTCGATATTAAAATAGAGATTCGCTATTCCTTTTGCTTTACAAGCCGCCTCTCTAAACGCCCATAGATCTTCCCCAAACAAGATAGTCTTTTTCTCATCTTGATAGACAACCATCTTGTCCAATTCTTCCCAATTACCTCGCAGTAGTGCAGGGAGAAGCACCTGCTGCAAATAATCTTCTTGATCGCCAATAGAGCGCATGACACCTAATGTTAAGTCCATATTTTCTGGGTTTTCGAAAGCCAACATAGGTATACTCCTTATAGAAATTGGGTAACGGAAGATAACGAGTGAAAAAGCGGGTAACGTCCTTGTTCTTCAAGTAAATCTTCAGCTTGCTCAATAGTTTCAAAAGGGAGGTCATCAAGATGGACTTGAAAGCGTTCTATCTTTGACTGGATAACCGAAGCGCGTTCTGGATATTGATCAATAGCCTCGCTTAATACGTCGAGAAAGCTCAGTAATTTATAAATTGCGTAAGGGTCATCAACGAGTTTGGCGCTTTTGCAAAAGATGCAAAGATCGTATTGATAGCAGGTGATATCGTCCCCCTCTTTAATAATTCCCTTTTCCTCTGCAAATTTACGCGCTGCATAATGCCAATTTTTCTCTGAATTCAAATCAATTTTACCGTCACAACTAATGCCGTTCGGGTTCGTTGGTTGATTGCGTTTTTTCCAAATCTCGTACTCTAATACGGGAATTTTTAGCTCTTCTTTGACCGATTCTATGGCTTCATTGCGTGTCTTGCCTTCTGCAATGTGAGATAGCACCATTAGTCCTTGCGAAACTTGCTTGTTGTTTTGCACAGGATGCCCGTTACGATATCTTTTATCAGCCGTGTTGATGCTGTGCTGCAAAATCTTTTGGGCGGTCAGTCCACGCTCTTCTGGTCTGTATTCTAAATCAGAGTGAGTAACACGAATTCGTCGAGAGTTAATATTTAAAAAGTAATCACCATAACCAATGCCGCAATAACTTAACATGCTCGCGCTAATAGGAAACTCACCTTCCTGCCACTGGTAAGTCATTGACTTTGTACCTAAAGGCAGTAGGAAAGGAGGTTTGGTTGAATTCGAACGTCTACCTATACCACCAAGACTACGTTCCTTTGGTGGCGGGTTTCTAGTTGCTGCATAACGTTCAACTAATTGAAGAAAAGGACTGTGTTTGGCTGCAACAGTAAATTCGCCTTCCGAGCCATCGACATATTTAAAGGAAACCGTGATCTCTCCATTAGCATCTTTCTCTGAATAGTTCAGTGGTATTAGTGCGTTTCGAAGCGAAACATCCGTCATACATGAGAAAGCAGCGTAAGCTATAGGGGTTGCCCTTCTTGTTGCAGTCCTTTTATCAAGTTCGATGACCTGTTTGTTCATTATCCTTGCGCCATCTTCTCTCTGAATCCAGTTGAAGATAGCCATCTTTTGATTCTCAACAATGTCGGTGTAGGTTTTTATTAAATGATCGGTTAGTTCACCTCTGCGGCTAGAAAGCAAATTTAAGTTCTGCGATAGCTTTAGTAAAGCATGACTTACATTTACCTTGTCTTTTTCACCTTTGTTATCAAGAAAATATATCAATGTATCAAAAGGATCATCGCTATAGGATTTAGAAAGGAGTTCGAGAGTTTGAATGAAAGCGATACCGTCTGTTTTTCCAACAGCGTCGCGCTTATTGATGTCGGCAACAATAAACCCTGCCTCTTTTTCAATGGCTTCGGGATGTAAGTTTTCATCTGAACCTGAAAACAACGCTTTTACATCTTTTGAAGCACGACTTTTGTATGCACGGACTTGAGCAGTTTTCGATGTACGACCTTCTGCCTTCGATGTAATAACTTTAATGGGATGGCGAACATCTTTTATTACCGTGTCGTTAAATGCAGTGTAGTAGGCAAATAGGGTGTAAGCTGCCGCCATGCATTGATTAAACGGACTCACAGAGCCTTCAGTGCCCCTCAGCGTAATTGTGATGTCCCGACCATTATTCCTATCAACTACAATGTCTTCTAAGCATTGAGGCGGAGGTGCTTCGGGGTTTTCCTCTTTACACGCAATAAGTTGAGTTGCCAGTGAGAAAAAGAAAAGTTGAGTTCGCCTAACTAATGCATACCATTCACTTGATGTATAAGGCTGTGTTGATGATTCACTAGTCTTTTTTGAAAAGGGTTTAATCGTGGCTTGCCACTCTGACACATCAAAATCAAGCACTGAAAGTAGTATATCGAGAAAGATCTTTTGGTTAAAAGCTGTGCCCTCCAACAAGCCAGCCTCTTCACCATCATAATACTGAAAATGATATCTTTTCGGCTCATTAGCTGCGTTAACTAAACGCCACAATTGACCTGAGTTACCAGCGTAGGAAAGGTATCCCACCTGACAAAAAGGATCGAGCTTATTAAAGTCACAAAAAGAAATATACTGCTTTAAACTAGCCAACTTACCTCTGATAGAGGCTTCACTACTTTGATTTTTTCTCTCTTGATTAACCCACGCCCATAACTTTTGCATCCTATTCAATCGAGATGGTTTTACTAATGGCTTTTGAGGATCACACTGCTCATGGCACCAGTCAAGAAGGTTGTATTTGATACTGTATGCCATCCCTCGTTGATGCAGTTCAAAGCTCAAATCTAATGAAGTGACATTATCCTTAGCCTTCAGTTGTGTGATTGGTTTATTTTGATTTCTGGAAAATGATAAGCGACTTTTTGCCATATGCTCACCTCAACGATTGTTGTGCGAATTGATTTTTACGCTGAGCGAACTCCGACCAGGTTTTATCGTCATTCATGTAGCTAATATATTTTTGGGTAATATCAGTGCTTTTATGCCCCATTAAATCAGCCAACTCCGACATCAGAGCTTCAAAGGGCTTACCCGTTTCAATGTGTTTGTTGTACAGCCAGTCAGTTGCGAAAGTGGCACGTAAATCATGAGGAGAAAAATAAATATCAAGTCCACTAATAATCAAATCATTGCGTATAGCTTCCACATACTTTTGAATTGTGTTTGGGGCGTAGATATTGCCATTCGATTGAACGAATAGATGGTTATGGCGTAATAACCCGTTTTCAATTGCCTCCTTCCTTGCCTTGCTTAGCTTGTACTCGTACAAAAGTTCCATAACATGGGCTGGGATCTCAATCGTTCTGTCTTTTCTGTATTTGGTTAGGCAACCGTTAATACGCTCACCAATTGGCACTTTAACCACTTTAGCTTTTGGTTTATCTACGACAGAGGTAGGAAAGGTTATCAGTTCCTCCAACCTCAACCCAACCTCAGTTTTTAAGTAAAGCATCAGGGCTTTAGTATCAGAGGAATTTTCAACATCGAGATATCGATAAAGTGCTTGTTTTTCATCTTCACGGAGTGGACGAAGCTCTCGGATATCAGCATTTTGAGGTTTTTGTATGTTCTTAAATGGTTTCGTGAGACCCGTTGTGTACACGATAATATCGTTACCGTTATAGCCATAGAGATGTGAGAGCATGTCATGTTGCGCTCTCTTATTTTTGTCACGTATGCGAACTTTCTTTGCTGAAAACTCAAATGGGCGAAAAGTCTTGCTGAGTGGGACGATCCGTTGGCGGTGAAGGTAGGTATAGTAAGCGACAACTTTTAGCACGTAACTCGACGCCGTATTGGGAGAGCCTCCGATTTTTCCGTTTTCATCTTTGATATAAAGATTCTCTAGTAGATAATCACGATATCTAACGACTGGACTTTCTTCTACCTTCTCAGTGCAGTCATATATTGTTAAAGGGCGCTTCTCTTCAACCAACACACCTGTTCTGGGGTCGGTATGTTCAGGGATTTCTAAATTCATCCAACGATAGAAACTTAATAACGCAACCGCATGGGATTCAATCGTCTTAACTGAGGATATTTGTGAGTTTGACAATAAAGAGTGGAGGTATAAATTCGCTGGCACCACATTAATGCCATCGGGATCAATTAAAATCGGGAGTGTATAAGTAAATGATTTTGAATTGTCTTCTACTTCGTGGGTTATCTCACCGCTATCAGGGTGCGGTCTGCTGATATATGAAGGATATTTATCCGTGTTGATCCACATAAGACAGTAATCAACTCCGAAGTCATCTGGAAACGACTCATTCTGCTCAATCAAATTAACACCAACGTCCTCTAATATTTATGGCATTATTCTGACTTAACAAACGCCTTCTGTCTAATTTTTTTAAGGACTAACTTACCAACCTGCGACGTCTAACATAATTCCCAATCTTAGTTCTGGATTTACACCAGATTCCCTTTTCAGTGAGATTCCTTTGTCATTCTCACACCAGCTAGGCGGAATGGTATTAACAACATGGTAATTTGTCTATAACAGATTGAACTAAGCTATAGATATCCAGCCATATTGAGAGACAATTCTGGGAAAAACTGGACAACGACGGGAGATTGAATAAAATCTGCCCTCCTTTTAAAAACTCATTACCGACGATAGGCAACCACAATGGCAAATCTCGACTTCACACCAGAAGGCTACCAAATTCAGCTCGAAGAAAAATCTCAACGATTGATCGATATGATGGCGCCTTATTCTGCTCCTGAACTCGAAGTATTTACTTCTCCAGAGAAGCACTATCGCATGCGTGCAGAATTCCGCGTTTGGCATGAAGGAGAGGACATGTATTACATCATGTTCAATCAAGAAACTCGTGAAAAGTATCGCGTTGACCAATTTCCAGCAGCAAGCCGCCTCATCAACGATTTGATGCCATTGCTTATGGATGCAATGAAAGGTAATGACGTTCTGCGCAAGAAACTATTCCAAGTAGACTTTCTCTCTACACTCAGTGGTGAAATTCTGGTTTCGTTGCTGTATCACCGTCAATTAGATGATGCTTGGAAAGCAGAAGCAAAAGCCCTTAAGCAACGCCTTAATGATGAGGGGTTCAAACTCAACCTCATTGGCCGTGCTCGTAAAATGAAAATCGTCTTAGACCAAGACTATGTGCTAGAAACCTTGCATGTAAATGGTCAGCCATACCACTACCAACAAGTAGAGAATAGCTTCACTCAGCCAAATGGTCCCGTGGCTCAGAAAATGCTGGAATGGGCGGTGGACTGTACCCAAGAAAGCAAAGGTGACTTGTTGGAGCTTTACTGCGGTAATGGCAACTTTTCACTTGCATTGGCGCAAAACTTTGAACGCGTTCTCGCGACAGAGTTAGCCAAGCCTTCCGTTGACTCGGCACAATTCAATATCGCTGAAAACAAGATTGATAATGTACAAATTATTCGTATGTCTGCTGAAGAATTCACTGAAGCGATGGAAGGAAAGCGTGAATTCCGCCGTCTACAGCAACAGAATGTCGATTTGAAAAGCTATAACTGCAACACGATTTTTGTCGACCCACCGCGCGCAGGTATGGATATTGATACATGTAAAATGGTGCAAGGTTACCAACGTATTCTGTATATTTCGTGCAACCCAGAAACACTGAAAGACAATTTGGATGTATTGAGTGAAACTCACACTATTACTCGATTTGCGCTATTCGATCAGTTCCCGTTTACTCATCACATCGAAGCCGGTGTGTTGTTAGAACGTAAAGCGTAATCCGCCACAGCGTAAACAAAAAAACGAGCCCAAGCGGCTCGTTTTTTATTCGCGGACATTAATAATGCCTATTAGGCTTCTTTCATAATGTAGCCAAGTTTCTTACCAATCCAGAACAGTAGAACCAATACAACGATGATCGCGAAGAAGTTAGAGCCGGCATCTGGATACTGGGCCTTAGTGAAAGCCGAATGACCAAATGCGCCAACAAAAAACGCAGCCAAACCTACCATCGGGAAGTCTTCTGGAATTGGGTTCTTTAGGTACTCTTGATATAGAGCTTGAACAGATAGAACAAGAGCTATCAGAGGAAAAATAGAGAATGCAACTTCGCTAACAGTTAGCCAAGACAACATTGCATTACCACACATACCAGCAATCAGCGCTAGCACTAGAGTTTTCTTACCGCTATTACGGCTTTCGGAGGATACTTCATTGGACATTAGTTCAACCCTTCTTTTTGACGGTTTCTTTCACGTTCTTTGCGATACCAGTGTGCGCCTTTGGCAACTATCCTAAGTTGGACAATTAACCTTTCTGCCAGTTCATATCTTTCTTTCTTATTAAGATCGAGTGCTTCAGCACCAGAACTGAATACCAAGATAACCGAAGCTTCAGCTTGAGCGATCGCTTCATCACGGTCCATGCCCGTGCTCACAAGGTATTCGGTTAATTCTGCTGAAAAATGCTGGATCTCACGAGCGACTGCGGCTCGAAAGTCAAATGATGTACCCGAACGCTCTCGCAACAATAAGCGAAAAACGTTAGGACTACTTTCAATGAACTCCATAAAGGTTTCAACCGAAGTACGAATCACACTGCCTTCTTTGACAATACGTTGGCGCGCTTGTCGCATCAATTGTCTCAGCAACAAGCCTCCTTCATCTACCATGGTGAGTCCCAATTCATCCATGTCTTTGAAGTGACGATAAAAGGACGTTGGTGCAATACCAGCCTCTCGTGCCACTTCGCGTAAACTCAAATTTGAAAAGCTGCGATCAGCACTTAACTGGCTAAAAGCAGCATCGATCAATGAACGACGCGTTTTCTCTTTTTGTTGTGCACGGATACCCATTGATTTCATGTTTTACCTAGGTTTACTTGTTGACTACCATTCATACGGTAATTGAGGGAGTGCTGGTAATATAGCGCGAATAGCCTGTTTGTATAAGCCTATGCAAAAGGATTTTTAATAAAACACTTTGTAAGTCTCACTTCACTTTGCAACTCAACATATTCTATAAAATTGGCAGCATACAAAGGCTAAACCACATAAGGTATGGCAACTTAAGACAAATCTCGTGATCTTTCACACCCTATCACGGCAACTTGGTTTACCAAGGTTAATAATCCGTTAGAATCTCGCTAACAAGAATTTAAGCAATGTTAACGCCGCAATGCCTGCTGTTGTGCCTAAATAGGCAAGCCTAACTGGAGGTCTTTTGCGTGATGCAGTTAGGTACAACGAGGATATACACTATGAGTCGCTCCAAACATTTTGATGCCATCGTGATAGGAAGTGGACCCGGTGGTGAAGGTGCTGCTATGGGACTGACTAAAGCAGGACTGAACGTTGCCATCATAGAAAAAGAAAGCAGCGTTGGTGGTGGATGTACTCACTGGGGCACTATCCCATCAAAGGCACTCAGACATGCGGTCAGCCGTATTATCGAGTTCAACAGCAACCCACTGTTCTGTGGCAATAACACCAGCCTCCACTCTACCTTCTCTAATATTCTTGGTCATGCCAAAACCGTGATAGATAAGCAAACTCGACTGCGCCAAGGGTTCTATGACCGAAATGAGTGTACGTTACTGTTTGGCACGGCTCGCTTCGTCGATTCAAATACTCTGGAAGTCACGAAAACTGACGGCACCGTCGATACCTACACGGCCGATAAATTTGTTATCGCGACAGGCTCTAGACCTTATCGCCCAGACGATGTTGACTTTACCCATCCTCGAATCTACGACAGCGACTCTATATTGTCACTAGAACATGACCCAAGGCACATCATTATTTACGGTGCGGGGGTTATTGGTTGTGAATACGCCTCGATCTTCCGTGGCTTAGATGTCAAAACAGACCTTATCAATACTCGCGAGCGTCTGCTGGCATTTTTAGATAATGAAATGTCTGACTCACTGTCGTACCACTTCTGGAACAGCGGCATGATGATTCGTAATGATGAAACCTACGCCAAAATAGAAGGGACCGAAGACGGCGTCATCATTCATCTGAACTCAGGGAAGAAAATGCGCGCTGACTGCTTACTGTATGCAAATGGCCGAACGGGTAATACTGACGCGTTGAACTTATCTGCAGTGGGTCTAAGTGCTGATTCTCGTGGACAACTGAAAGTCGATAGTAACTATCAAACCGATGTTGACCACGTGTATGCCGTGGGTGATGTAATTGGTTACCCTAGTTTGGCTAGTGCAGCTTATGACCAAGGCCGTTTCGTCGCCCAAGCCATCACGCAAGGTGAAGCAGACGGTAAATTGATTGAAGACATTCCAACAGGTATCTACACCATTCCAGAAATCAGTTCAGTCGGTAAAACAGAGCAAGAACTTACCGAAGCAAAAGTCCCTTACGAAGTAGGGCGTTCATCGTTTAAACATCTTGCTCGAGCTCAGATTGCTGGCAAAGACGTAGGAAGCTTGAAGATTTTGTTCCATCGCGAAACCAAAGAAATCTTAGGTATCCACTGTTTCGGTGAGCGTGCTGCAGAAATCATCCACATCGGCCAAGCGATAATGGAGCAAAAAGGCGAAGCAAATACCATCGAGTACTTTGTTAACACGACCTTTAACTATCCAACCATGGCTGAAGCCTACCGCGTAGCGGCGCTTAATGGTTTGAATCGCTTATTCTAGTGTTTAACGAAAGTAAAAAAAAGGCGGCTTGATAGCCGCCTTTTTTATGCTTCGAGGAAGGTTTTGCTGCGCCATTGATGCAAAAAGATCATGGCTAACCCAAAGCCTCTCATTCCCATAAAACTCAGCATGGCTAACCAAAGTGCATGATTACCCATTCCACTTGTTATGTGGAAAATGGCAAAGAAGCTACAGGTCGCAACAAACATGCTGTTTCTCATATCTCGACCTTTAGTGGCTCCAATAAAGATGCCATCAAACAAGAAACACCACATCGACACCAAAGGCATAGCAATCAACCAAGGTAAGAACACCATCGCTTGTTGTTGGACATCGGGAATACTGGTAATTAAACCAATCAAATTACTGCCCCACGCCATAAAGACCACCGTCAGACCACTACAAATAATCAAACTCCAGAAGAAGGTAGCAAGCAGCGACTCGGTTAGCGCCGTTCGACTCTTTGCACCGATCGCCTTACCGACCATGGCTTCCATCGCATAAGCAAAACCATCCATGCCATAAGAGATGATCATTAAAAAGCTCATCAACACAGCGTTAGCAGCCACAATGTCATCACCAAAAGCCGCACCTTGGAAGGTCATAAAGCTAAACGTCGCTTGTAGGCAAAGAGAGCGTAAGAAAATATCTCGGTTCAGTTTTACAAAACGACCAATATCACTTGCGACACCGGACAGCAATGAGCGTATAGCAGGCAACTGACGATGACTCCAAGTGCGCCATACGCACCAAAGTCCGAAAGCACAACCCGAGTAATCGGCGATCACAGATGCTAACGCCGCCCCTTCGACTTTCCAGCCCAAGCCGATGACAAATAGAACATCAAGCACAATATTGACTACATTGGTGATGATTACCATCCACATCGGTGCTTTGGCATTTTGTGTACCCAGTAACCAACCCAGTAGTACAAAGTTGAGTAGTGACGCAGGCGCACTCCAAGCACGGATCGAAAAATACTGGTGACCATAGTATTTCACATCCTCACTAGCACTACTCAATGAGAAGACAAGGTCGGCGATGACGCTGTGCAGCAATAAAAATACCAACGCAAAGCCCAACGCCATCAGTGTTCCCTGCAAAAATACTAAGGCGAGCTGCCGATTATCCTGAGCACCAAAAGATTGAGCTGTCAGCCCAGTTGTCGACATTCGAAGAAAGCCGAGTAACCAAAAGGTCACACTGATCATCGTGCTACCGAGTGCCACACCACCGAGATACCAAGAATGCTCTAAATGACCAATAACTGCGGCATCCACTAACCCCAGAAGCGGCACGGTAATATTCGAAAGCACCATGGGAATGGCTAATAGCAAGACACGGCGATGAAGTTCAATATTAGACAGAATAGAGAAATATTGTCGAAACACACTGACCCCAAAACAACACCACCATAGAAACTATGGTGGTGGTTAAAAAATAGTTGGGGCTATAGTAGCGTTAGTTGACCCTAGGTTCCTACTCCTACCATTCAACATTGATCACGTTCGGTGTTAATCGATGCTTATAAAGTGGCAGCTTGGCGATAATACGTTGCCACTTAGACCAGCGCTGACAATGTTGGTCGATGGGTGAAAGGAGTGACACTTTATGAATCCACGGCAACCAATTCAGCAATTTCTGAGTTGGGCGGCGCAGACCATGTTGATAACGCTCGCCTCCCATCCTTTTACCCAACCGCGAGGTCGTCAAATCACCGGCCAACACCACACACGCCTGAGCATGTTGAAAATAGCAACCGATCGATTGGATAAAGTGTGCAATGCGGTTTTCTCTTCTTTCAAGTAGTGCTTGCTCACAAACCACTAGTACAGGTCTGTCATTTGGAACCGATAAAGATTGTAGCCAGCTCATATCATCAATAGATCCGCACCTTAATTGATAACGTTCACTTTTATGGAACAATCGTTGTCGCCAAACAAGGTGTTCATTGGTATCTACTTCAACCCAATGACAACGACCATTATCAAGGCGATAAAATCGGGTATCGAGCCGAGCTCCAACGTTGATAACCCAGCCATCAGGGTTGGTTTCGAGAAAGCGCTTTACTTGAAGATCACAAATTTGTGTCAGAGTGGCATGGAGAAGCTGACTTTGATCTACATTACCGGTGAGACAATCGGGAGCGAGATGACAACGACGGCAAGCATGAGCTGCAATAGGGTCATAAATAATGCCATCATCTAATAGGCTTTCGCGACTTCGAAACCAAAGAGGTCGAAGCAACTTAGTTGGCACATCAAAATGCTCTGACTCACGACTCGTTTGATTTTTCATTTCCCACCCTCCGAAAGAGTGCAAATGATAATCGATATCAATTAACTTCACAAGACAAATGATAACTAATGTCATTTATCTTGTGAGCAAACGTAAAAAAAGCGACAGGAAGACCTGTCGCTTTCTATCGCCATACGGCGAAACTGTTAGCATCTTTTGATGCTTCACAAATATCCGTTTGTTATTTGTGCTTCCACTGCTAATTCTTGTTTGTCATCATCCTGATGCGTTTTCGCGTTCCCTAGCAAAGCCATTTGCGCGAGTTCTTCCTAAACCCTGTCCGTTTAAGTTCTCATCCTGAGAAAAGTTGACCATCCTTATCCGCCTGTACTCCTAGTACAAGCCAATCCGTTGTGTTTCTTCTAACCTTCCTAGTTAGACATCCTTGAAAACCATCTTGGTCTGAAATCCCTGTGCCTACTTCCTGTCGACAAGGAACAATTTACCCGAGCGAGGATTGAAAACAACCTGCAGAGCGCTTTTTTCATGTTGCCTTTACAGAAGAATGAACAAAAATCATTAATTTCAAACACTTAAATTTAGTTACTGGCAGTTTAGTGACAGCAAGTATGGCAAATATCTCACAACCTCATCAGCCAAGTAGAACAATGAGAGCAACACGCTTAACGAGCAACTCGTGAGATAAGTCACCAAAAACAACAATGCCCCTTCATTCGAAGGGGCATTGTTCGCTCGGTTTGGCGTAAAGAAACTATTGTTGGGCTGCTAAGTTGTTGCAACGTTGAATTGGATTAGTGTAGACCGCCTACATACTTAGATAGGGTGTCGATATCATCATCATTCAGCTTCTTAGCGATATCACGCATCATAGCGTTCATATCGTTAGCACGGTCACCACTGCGGAATTTCTCTAACTGAGCTTTAACATATTCAGCGTGTTGACCAGAAATTTTAGGAAAACCAGAAAGTTCTGTACCGTTACCACGAGGGCCGTGACAAGCAATACAAGCCGTAATACCACGTTCTGCATCACCAGCCATGTAAAGTACTTTACCTTGGTCAACGACATTCTCAGGGGTACTGTTTGGTGCTAGAGGCATTGAAGAGTAATACGCAGCAAGATCCGCCATATCTTGCTCAGATAGCGGCATTGCCATACCACTCATCACAGGATCGTAACGACCTTGTTTACCACTACTCGTCATACCGAGTTTCAGATCTTTTAGTTGTTTTTCAATATATTTGGCGTGTTGACCAGCAATGCTAGGGTACATGGTTAACTGACTGTTACCATCAGCTCCGTGACACGCAACACAGGTTTGGGATTTTGCTTTACCAGCTTCAATATCGCCTTGGGCCCATACTGAGCAGCTGACTACAAGACTCAAGATTAGCGCTAATTTTTTCATGACATTCCATTATAATTATCAAGCTTCCAGTACCACTACACGCCTCGCGAAACCCAACAGAATGGTGCCAAAAGGACAAAGTGAGGTAACACGGGCAATTAATACCGTTCATGGTACAATGTGTGGCCATATGCCGAGCACGGTTATTTTACACAATTTCACAAAAAAGTAATCAATCGACTACACAAAGTCGAGATGGAGTTAACAGTGAGCGTAAAAATTCATTATCAAAACACGCATTTCATAACAAGTGCACCTGATATTCGTCACTTGCCAGAAGATGAAGGAATCGAAATCGCGTTTGCAGGACGCTCCAATGCAGGTAAATCGAGTTCACTAAACCGTCTAACGAACCAAAGAGCTCTGGCTAAAACCAGTAAAACTCCAGGCCGTACTCAACTTATTAACTTATTTAAGGTTGATGAAGGTTGTCATATCGTTGACTTACCAGGATACGGCTTTGCTCAAGTACCCCTAGAAATGAAAAAGAAATGGCAAAAGTCACTGGGTGAGTACTTACAGAAGCGCAAATGTTTAAAAGGTCTTGTGGTCCTAATGGACATCAGACACCCAATGAAAGATCTCGACCAACAGCTAATTCAATGGGCAGTAGAATCTCATATTCCAGTACAAGTGCTTCTGACTAAAGCAGACAAACTAAAGAGCGGTGCTCGTAAAGCGCAAGTGCTTAAAATTCGTGAAGCTGCACTGGCCTTTGGTGGCGATGTTCAAGTAGATGCGTTCTCTTCTTTGAAAGGAATTGGTGTCGACCAACTGCGCAGCAAACTTGATACTTGGTTTGCTCCAGCATTTGAAATGTTAGAAGACGATATCAACGACGATATCGAAGAGTAAGCCTTCAGAAACAAAACGCCCCGCCATCCTGGCAGGGCAATGGGAGAGAGAAGATTTAGTTATTGTTTGCAAAAAGAATCTATCAAGTCCGTTGATAATTCAATTGCCTACCACGCAAAATGTGAGCTAGTCTTCTCTACCACCCCAAATCCCTCTCGTAACAAAACTCATCCTAATCTTTATTTTTCATATAGTTACACCTGAATGACAAACCTCTAAAGATGGCTTAGTTCTATGTGTAAATTATCAATACTGTGAAGGTCGTTAAATTACAAATTGGATGGTAAATGGGCGTCAAAACAGAAGAAAAATGACAAGGCGTTTAAGAGATGATGCGGTAGAGAAATTTTCTTTGCCACAAGAAAAAACGCCCCAGTCAAATACTGACTGGGGCGGCTGAATCAGCCTAATCCAATAACGTGAAACAAAAGGTCTGAAAGATAGAACATCTTACCTCTGTACCCTACGCGTTCTAATGTACAACAACTGATCAGAAAATGAAACCGTTTTTGTAGTTTTTTTTCATGAAAGTTTTGTTAATAGACATAACTGTTTTAGATATAAAAACTTTTTTAATGACAAAAAAAAGCCAGCGACTGTGCGCTGGCTCATGTTAATTTGCTCAAATTGCTCAAAAATTGTCTAGTGAGCCTGATCCCAGTTGTCACCGTGACCAGCTTCCGCAACCAATGGAACATCAAGCTCTGCTGCTGATTCCATCAATTTTTGTATTTTACTTTCAATTTCGCTCAAAGATGACGATTCCACTTCAAATACCAGTTCATCGTGTACTTGCATAAGAAGCTTAACCTTACCCTCACCTTCCGCTTGCACCCACTCATCAACGAGTAACATCGCTTTCTTGATGATATCTGCAGCAGTACCTTGCATAGGCGCGTTGATCGCCGCTCGCTCCGCTGCTTTACGACGCATACCATTACGCGATTTAATTTCTGGTAGATGTAAGCGACGACCAAAGATGGTTTCCACGTAACCTTTTTCAGCAGCCAACGAGCGCGTGTCTTCCATGTACTGCATCACACCTGGATAACGCTCAAAATAGGTATCCATATATTGTTGTGCTTCACCACGAGGAATACCCAACTGCTTAGATAAGCCAAATGCACTCATGCCATAGATAAGACCAAAGTTAATCGCTTTTGCACGGCGACGTTGTTCACTGGTCACCTGATCAATATCGACACCAATGATCTCTGCCGCGGTTGCCGCGTGAATATCTTTGCCATTTTTGAACGCATCCAATAACGCTTTGTCACCAGACAGATGAGCCATGATTCGTAGTTCAATTTGAGAATAGTCGACTGCAAGAATCTTCCATCCATGCGGTGCAATAAACGCTTGTCGAATACGGCGTCCTTCTTCATTACGAATTGGAATATTCTGCAAGTTTGGATCAGTCGACGACAAACGGCCAGTCGCCGTTACGGCTTGGTGGTATGACGTATGAACACGGCCAGTCTCTGGATTGATCATCTTAGGAAGCTTGTCAGTATAAGTCGACTTCAGTTTAGCCAACCCACGATATTCCAAAATCAGCTTTGGTAATGGATAGTCTAGCGCTAGCTCTTGTAGCACTTCTTCATTAGTAGAAGGCGCACCGGATGGTGTTTTCTTGACTACAGGTAAGCCCATCTTCTCAAAGAAAATGGTTTGAAGCTGTTTTGGCGAGCTTAAGTTGAACTCTTGTCCGGCAATTTCAAACGCCTTTTGCTCCAGCTCATCCAGTCTTGCTGCAATTTCCTGAGACTGCGCGCCTAACAACATATCGTCAATCAGTACCCCCGTACGTTCAATACGAGACAGAACTGGCACCAGCGGTACTTCAATATCTTGGTAGATACGATTCAGCGCTTCATTCTTCTCAAGCTCTGCATTCAAACGCTGATGGAGTCGGAAGGTCACGTCAGCATCTTCAGCAGCATAAGGCGATGCTTGCTCAAGATCGATCTGGTTAAAAGTGAGCTGCGCTTTACCTTTACCTGCAATTTGTTCGAAAGAGATACAGCTATGTTGCAAGAAACGCAGAGCAAGGCTATCCATATCATGCTTGCCCCCAACACTGTTGTAGACATAAGACGCTAGCATAGTGTCAAATTTGATGCCTTTAAGCTCAATATCGTAACGAGCTAATACGCTGGCATCGTATTTTAGGTTTTGCCCAACCTTAGCAATAGCATCATCTTCTAATAGCGGCTTCAACTGCTCTAAAACCCACTGACGATCAAGCTGCTCAGGCGCGCCAATATAGTCGTGAGCTACAGGGACATATGCCGCCACCCCTTCTTCAATCGCAAATGACAGACCAACAAGATTCGCCACCATATAATCTAGGCTGTCGGTTTCAGTATCAAAAGCGATAACAGGAGCAGATTTCAGTTTCTCTAACCAGCTGTTAAAACCCTCTTCAGTCAGGATGGTTTCATAGGCACTACGATCAATGGTGACTTGTGACGTGTCCATCTCAGATTGTTCGTCACTTTGAGATGCACTGGTGGTTTTTCTTGCTGCGCTCTCCACTGCTTCAACTTCACCAGTACCACCTTCAAGTAGCTCATTTAACCATGACTTAAAGGTAAGCTGACCGTACAATTTTGTCAGTTCATCCACGTTCGGTTGCTGCTTTAGAAGAGACTCTGGCGTGCAGTCTAATTCGACATCAAGCTTAATCGTCGCTAACTCATAAGACAAAACTGCATTATCTTTATGCTCTGTAAGTTTCTTAGCCATGGTTTTAGAACCACGGAAACCAAGCGGTGCGATATCATCTAAGCGTTCATAAAGATCTTTGATCCCACCAATGCCTTGAAGCAATGCCGTCGCGGTTTTATCGCCGACACCAGGGACACCTGGAATGTTATCCACTTTATCGCCCATTAGAGCGAGATAATCGATGATAAGCTCTGGAGGAATACCAAACTTCTCTACCACACCTTCTCGATCCATCACTACGTTGGTCATGGTATTGATCAACGTAACATTATCATCCACAAGCTGAGCCATATCTTTATCACCCGTGCTAATAAGCACAGGCATACCTGCTTGCGATGCTTGATGCGCCAGCGTACCGATAACGTCATCCGCTTCCACGCCAGGTACACAGATCAATGGCAGACCCATTGCTTTAATCACATTATGCAGAGGCTCAATCTGACATCTCAAATCATCAGGCATTGGAGGACGGTTTGCCTTGTATTCCGGATACATATCATCACGGAAAGTTTTACCTTTCGCATCAAACACCACCGCAATTCGCTCAGAAGCAAATTGACGCATCATGCTTCTCAGCATGTTCACTACACCGTAAACCGCATTGGTTGGTATTTCACCATTGCTCATCGTTTCTGGGTAGGCGTGGAAAGCTCGGTAAAGATAGGAAGATCCATCAATGAGAATCAGTGGGTTGTCTGGTATATGAGCCATGTCTAATTATCCAAGATTGCAGGTTATAAGCTATAAGAATGCCACGTCTCATGGCACTATGCCACGACCTTTCACTGGCTATATACACAGCTTAAGAATAATATTGGCGATTATGGCATCACCTTCTGTGGATAAGTCTGTTTATATAGTTGTTTTAAATCGACGTGGATAACTAGAAAAGAACAAAAACTTTATAATAAGCCTTTGTTTTATATGTAAATATATTCAGATCTACATGTATAACTATGATCCTTTCAGGATCAAGCCATGTGGAAAACCTTCTTTTACAGAAAGCAATCGTTGCAGAATTATGTTCTATTTATAACCGCTCAAATAATGCTCAATCACTAGGCAGAAAAAAAGCGACATCAAGGATGTCGCCTAGCAAAAATAGGAGGAGGTTATCTCATTATCTGAGTACATCTAACCGACCAAAAAGCTATAAATACACTGGAAGCAATGTGAGCAATGTCGTGTCAAAAAGAACCAAGCTTGATTGAAATCTGGTCACTAGTGCGACTGAAGTAATCAGAACCTTTTTCCTTAGGACGAGTTAATAGTAATCATTCTCATTTAAATCGTCAACAACTAATTGAGAATTTTTCTCATTAAATTTTTATTACCATCACCAATATTCCATTTATTTATATTTTACAGATACTTAATGAACTTAATTCTGGTTTCAATCACTAACTGCTTCGGCTCACAATCATAGATAAAGTATCCATTTTTTATCAGCAGCCTTAACATGGATGGAAACTGATTACGCGATTTAACCGTAATGTGTTGGTAACCTTGTTGCTTCGCCCAGCGTTCTTGGTACTCCATCAGAACTTGAGCAACACCCTGTTTTCTTGCCACAGGAGAGACTCCGCCGAACCAGCTATAAAAATTAGCTTCATCAATCTGATAGCCAATTTTAAAGCCCAGCAAGACTCCCGCTTTTTCTGCTACTAATATCAGGTGCTTGTGGCCATTCAAGCGTGCTTGCAGGCTTTCGATGGTTTCTTTGTGAGCAAATTCCTCGATAAGTTCAACGATACTCACCACCTCGTCAAGCGTTCCTTCACGAACCAACATATCATTCACTCCTAACTGTTATTGGCAAAACCAAAAAAGCCGGTTTATACAACCGGCTTTCACACTCAAGAATGTCGCTAATCTAAGCTAACTATTTCAAGAAGGTCTTTGCTTGACCATTTTCTTCAGCTAACCACTCCGCGACATCTTTAGCAAAGTAAGTAAGAATACCATCTGCGCCAGCACGCTTGAAGCAAAGCAAAGACTCTAAGACTGTCTCACGCTCTTTCAACCAGCCATTTTGAATCGCAGCTTTGTGCATCGCATATTCACCGGACACTTGATAAGCAAAAGTCGGCACTTGTAGCTCACTTCGTACACGACGCACCACATCCAAATAAGGCATACCTGGCTTCACCATTACCATATCTGCGCCTTCATTGATGTCCATTGCTACTTCATGCAAGGCTTCATCACTGTTAGCTGGATCCATTTGGTAGTTTTTCTTATTCCCGCCCTTCAAGTTCGAAGCGGAACCAACGGCATCTCGGAATGGACCGTAGTAATTTGACGCGTATTTTGCAGAGTAAGCCATGATCTGCGTGTGAATATAGCCAGCTTCTTCAAGCGCTTCACGAATTCGACCAATACGCCCATCCATCATGTCTGATGGGGCAACCACGTCCGCACCAGCTTCTGCATGAGATAACGCCTGTTTGACTAGTACTTCTGTCGTCTCATCATTTTGCACATAGCCGTCTTCATCGATGATGCCATCTTGACCATGCGTGGTAAACGGGTCGAGCGCCACATCGGTAATCACACCCATTTGGGGTACATTCTGTTTTAGTAGGCGCACTGCACGTTGCACCAAACCCTCTGGGTTGTGAGCCTCAGCTGCACAAAGACTTTTCGCGTCTTGGGTGACGACTGGGAAAAGAGCAATGGCAGGAACGCCAAGCTGAGCCAAATATTCCGCTTCTTCCAGCATCAAGTCTATAGATAGACGCTCAATACCCGGCATAGAATCTACCGTCTCTCTGCGGTTTTTCCCCATAAGAATAAACATTGGATAGATCAAATCATCCACCGACACTTTATTCTCCGCCATCAAACGTCGGCTGAAATCATGCTTGCGCATACGGCGCATACGTCGTGCTGGGAATTGACCTTGAATCGATACAGACACCTTTCTCTCCTTGTCTGGACAAATGCGAAAACCAAGCATATCACTCTTGTTTCATCATGCTAGTAGTAAAATTGGAAAATGCTAAATCAGAAACGATATACTCAACCTATTATTTGATCAGTGAAACTACAATGACGCGACTATGATAGATACACACGCTCACATCTACGCTACAGAATTTGATAACGATCGCGACGAAGTCGTACAACGAGCTCGCGCTGCGGGCATCGAACATATCCTGTTACCCAACATCGATTTAGAGTCTATTGAGCCCATGCTGGCCACCGAAGCCGCCTACCCAGAGGTGTGTCGCTCAATGATGGGACTTCACCCTTGCTACGTGGATGGCGACGTCGAGCAGACCTTAAAAACCATTTACTCTTGGTTTGATAAGCACAACTTTATCGCCGTTGGTGAAATAGGCATAGATCTATATTGGGACAAGACCTATAAAGCGGAACAAGAACGCGCTTTTATTACCCAGCTAAACTGGGCGAAAGAGCTCGACTTGCCAGTTGTTGTTCATACCCGAGATTCAATTGAAGAAACCCTAGCTCTGCTAAAAAGTGAGCAAGATGGCAACCTTTCTGGCGTATTCCATTGTTTTGGCGGTAACTTGGATGAAGCCAAAGCCATTAATGACCTAGGCTTTCATCTTGGTCTTGGTGGCGTATCAACGTTCAAAAACTCCGGCATGGACAAAGTGATTCCAGAATTGAACTTAGATTGGGTGATTCTTGAGACAGATTGTCCTTACCTAGCGCCCGTCCCACATCGTGGTAAGCGAAATGAACCGGCTTACACTGAGTTAGTCTTAAAGCGTATCGCAGACGTTCGAACTATGAGTGAGCAGCAGATCTTGGACATCACTACACAAAATGCTAAATCACTATTTAAATTATAAATTGTTGTTTATTCATATCAAACCGTGACATTTCCTCTCCTTTGAGATGGCACAATTGCATATCAAGAACATAAAGTTCGTGACTGTACAATATATCAACGATTCAACAATAAAAAAATAGCGGCCAAAGTAGCCGCTATTTTTTATTGTTTTTGGATGCTTATGCGTCTTCTGCTTCAGACTCTTCCTCGTCATCTTTGCGAGTATAAAATCTTGCAAAGAACAACCCGACTTCAAACAGCAAACACATAGGTATGGCGAGCAAGGTTTGAGAAATCATATCTGGTGGCGTCAGCATCATACCGACAACAAACGCACCAACAATAATGTATGGTCGCTTCTGCTTGAGGCTGTCTACCGACGTCGCACCTGTCCAACACAATAAGATAATCGCGACAGGCACTTCAAAGGCAATACCAAACGCCAAGAAGAGTGCAAGTACAAAGTCGAGATAGCTCGAAATGTCCGTCGCAAATTCTACCCCTCCTAAGGAAATGGCAGTAAAGAAGCCAAACACTAGTGGGAATACAACAAAATACGCAAATGCCACACCACAGTAAAACAGCAGCGAGCTTGAGAACATCAATGGCATCACCAGCCGTCTTTCATGCTTATACAAACCAGGGGCAACAAACGCCCATACTTGATAAAGGATGAAAGGAACCGCAATAAAGATGGACGCAATGAGCGTCAATTTCAGTGGCGTAAAAAATGGCGAAGCAACGTCAGTTGCTATCATCGTTGCACCTTCAGGTAGTCGCTCTACCAAAGGCTTAGAAACGAAATCGTATATATCGCCGGAGAAATAAACCAAAGCCAGAAAAACCACTAACACAGCCGTAATCGCGCGTAGTAGTCGATTTCTTAGCTCAAGCAGGTGACTGATCAAAGGCTGTGTCTGTTCGACGCTAGACATGAAAACCTCGAATAAAATAAAAGTGCTAAGAGAAGGTTTATCTCATTGGCACTTTCGGAATGAAAACGATAAGGGCTGAAGCTCAGCCCTTATTAAGATCTTTTTCTGGAGACTCATTCTCAACAGGCTTTGCCACTTCAGCAGCTGGTGCTTCTGCACTGGCTTCCGATGTCGACACTTTTGGTTTGTCACTCGCATAAGGACGAGTCACCTCTTGCGCGGCCTGTTTCAGTTCCTCCACCGAACTTTTCAGTTCAGGAGAGAGGTCTTCCATGCCCATTTTCTCAGCTTTTTTCAGGTTCTCTTGAAGCTCTTGCACCTTGAGTTCGTGTGAAAGCTCATCTTTGACATTATTTGCCATAGCCTTCGCAGAGCTGATAAAACGAGAAACACTTCGGATTGCAGTTGGTAGACGTTCTGGTCCTAGAACGACTAGACCAACTACTGAAATGAGTACCAGTTCCCAAAAACCGATATCAAACACGAATTATGCCTGCTCTTTATCTTTCTTCGCTTCTGTCGATGCGTCTGCTGTTTGCTTTTGCTCGATGTTCTTTGGCTCAAAATCAGCGTCTTTCGTGTCTGATTTCGCCGTTGTGTTGTCATCTTCACTCATGGCTTTCTTAAAGCCTTTTACCGCACCACCAAGATCGCCACCGATACCGCGTAATTTCTTAGTACCAAATAGCAAAACAACGATCACGGCAATAATAAGAAGTTGCCAAATACTAATACCACCCATTCTTTCTACCTCGGGTCTTGATTAACAAATAAAAAATTAATACGAGTTTATCGCTTAACGTCTGTAAGTACGCCAACTTAACAGCCAAAATGTGATACCAACAGCGCCTGACAATGCAGATAACTGCTGATATGGCCCTCCCAGTAATATGGCAGAGCATACGATTAAAGTTGCACCAACGCCAAACAAAAATTTACCTGTACCTTGTTGCCGTTTTGTTTCACGGTATCCTTGATACAGCATGTCAATGCGTTGATTCATAGCCTTACCTTGTTTAAGGCTATCGTACAGCAACTCTGGTAGTTCCGGTAACTTTTCTGCCCAAAACGGAGCGCGTTCTTTAATTCCGTTTATAACAGCTTGCGGCCCTACTTGGTTCGCCATCCATTTTTCTAAAAATGGTTTCGCCGTCTCCCATAAGTCTAGCTGCGGATAGAGCTGTCTGCCTAACCCCTCGACATAGAGCAAGGTCTTTTGCAGCAAGACAAGCTGGGGCTGTACTTCCATATTGAACCGGCGCGCGGTATTAAATAGATTCAGTAACACATGGCCGAAAGAGATTTCACACAAAGGTTTGGCAAAAATTGGCTCACACACCATGCGAATAGCAAACTCAAATTCATCGACGTTAGTATCGGTTGGCACCCAACCAGAGTCGACATGCAGCTCAGCCACCTTACGATAGTCACGGTTAAAGAAAGCAAGGAAGTTTTCCGCCAGATAACGTTTATCTTCGCTATTTAACGTGCCAACAATGCCGCAATCTAAGCCAATCCAAAGCGGATTCTCTGGGTGCTCATAGCTAACAAACACATTGCCTGGATGCATATCGGCATGGAAAAAACTGTCACGAAACACCTGAGTAAAGAATACGCTCACACCACGTTCCGCTAACAGCTTCATATTAGTGCCATTCGCTTCAAGTGTCGGAATATCAGACACTTGAATACCGTAGATTCGCTCAGAGACCATTAAGCTTTCGCTACTAAAGTCCGGCATAACCTCAGGAACATAAAGCTCTTCACTGCCTTCGAAGTTGCGACGCAATTGAATTGCATTGGCCGCTTCACGTCTTAAATCAAGCTCATCCAATAAGGTTTTTTCGTATTCGCGCACCACTTCAACAGGTTTTAACCTGCGAGCGTCAGGTAGAGCTTTCGACACTATCCTAGCCATGCGATACATCAGCTTAAGATCTGCATCAATGACAGGGCGAATATCTGGACGAATCACCTTCAAGACAACTTCTTGCCCAGAGTCTTTCAGCTTAGCAGTGTGAACCTGAGCAATTGAGGCCGATGCCAAAGGCTCAATATCAAAATCATCAAACCATTGTTCAATAGGGCCACCGAGAGCCAGTTCCATTTGCGACTTAGCTAAGTGTCCATCAAATGGCGACACTTGGTCTTGAAGTAGCGCAAGTTGATCAGCAATATGCGGAGGGAATAGATCCCGACGCGTTGACATCATTTGACCAAACTTAATCCATACTGGACCCAACTCTTGCAGTGCCAACCTAAGCCTTTCACCAAGCGGCTTGTCTGGATGTTTATTCTTCATCCAGAACAAAGATTTGCGCGCTAGCAACGGTGCTTTGGTGAGCTGATGCGTGGGCATCAACTCATCTAAGCCGTACTCAAGCTGAACCTTTATGATTCGATAAAGACGTTTGATTTCACTTGGAGTCATGCGCGCTCCGCCGATGCATCATTAGAATCATCGCTTGATGTCGCTTCAATTAAACGCTCCAAACGCACACTCAGTCTATCTGCTTGGCTACGCACTTCATCAACGTCGTCACAAAATGCCGCTACCGCTAACGGTGGCGGAGCAATTTTCCACTCTTCCGTTAATACTTGACCAAAGTGGTCTTGGTGCTTTGCAGCTTGTGATGCGAAGAAGGAAAAGAGCCCTTTTGCTCCTTGAACCGCAGTATGTGCCACCACATCACCAGTTACACGGGATAACCACTCTTCTAGATCTGGTTTGCAATCGGTTAGCAGAGCAGAGAACTTCTGAGCCAGCTGAATGTCACCTTCCAATTGCAACTTATCCTGTTTGATAAGCTTGGTGATATTCGCCTGCTCTTTTAGTTCAGGAAGTACCGAAAGGTTTAAAGATAAATAACAGTCCGGCTCACCCTCGTAATTGGAAAGAACATCCAACTGATGACTAAACACAAAAGTGAGTGACTTATTAAACTCACGCAAATGAACTTGAATAATCTGACCTTTAAGACGTGCAACGCGCTTAACCAACGCATCGTCATCTTTGATTAAGGTATTGAGCGTGGTTTCCACCACCGCGGTGACTAATGGGTCAAAGGGCATAGCTCAGTCCTTAGAATTTGTATCCACGGTGCAGCGCAACAATACCACCCGTTAGGTTGAAGTATTTGGTCTGCTCAAAGCCAGCGTCTTTCATCATGCCTTCCAGAGTCTCTTGATCTGGATGCATTCGAATAGATTCAGCAAGATAACGATAACTTTCTGCATCGTTCGCTACCAATTCGCCCATTTTCGGCAACAGATGGAAAGAATACGCATCGTAAACTTTAGATAGAGGCTCAAGGATAGGTTTTGAAAACTCAAGTACCAGTAAGCGACCACCCGGCTTCAATACGCGATACATAGAACGCAGCGCCTTGTCTTTATCGGTCACGTTACGTAGACAGAAACTGATAGTAATACAGTCAAAGTAATTATCTGGGAATGGCAGCTCTTCAGCATTAGCCTGAACGTAATGAACGTTACCGACAATACCAGTATCACGCAATTTGTCGCGCCCCACATTCAACATGGAGTTGTTGATGTCAGCGAGAATCACATGACCTTTGTCACCAACGATACGAGAAAACTTAGCCGTCAGGTCACCAGTACCACCACCAAGGTCGAGGATACGTTGACCCGGTCTTGCACCACTGCAATCAATAGTAAAGCGCTTCCATAAGCGGTGAACACCACCAGACATCAAATCGTTCATGATGTCGTATTTTGCTGCTACCGAGTGAAATACCTCAGCAACTTTTGTCACTTTTTCTTCTTTCGCGACTGTTGTGAAACCAAAGTGTGTGGTTTCGTCTTGTTGATTAAGCTGATTTGATTGCACGTTACTATCCGTCATTATTCTTCCTCTTAGGCGGCGCAACATCACCTACGCCGCAGACGGTCAGTTTACTTTATCCATGTCTGGTTGTCTTTCCACCAACGCATCATTTTGTGCAATTTCTGTCAGAGAAGGAGAAATGGAGCGTTTCACTTCCACACCGAGTTGCTTAAAACTCTCCGCTTGACGGATCGCATTGCCCCTTCCGGTGGCCAATTTGTTCATTGCACCTTGATAACTTTGGTTCGCTTTATCGAGTGCGCCGCCCAGCCCTTCCATATCATCAACAAACAAACGCAACTTGTCGTAAAGTTTGCTCGCCTTGTCAGCAATCACCTGTGCATTCTGATTCTGGCGGTCGTTGCGCCAAAGGTTATCAATAGTACGCAGCGCCACCAGCAAGGTCGTCGGGCTGACCAAGATGATGTTGCTCTCCATCGCCTCTTTCACCAAACTCGGATCGGCTTGAATCGCCACTTGGAATGCAGGCTCTACCGGGATAAACATCAAGACGTAATCGAGCGAACGGATACCTTTTAGTTGATGGTAATCTTTTTGCGACAATCCTCGAATATGATTACGTAGCGCAATCAGATGATCACTCAATGCACGATCGCGTTCGGCGTCTGTCTCAGCATTAAAGTAGCGCTCATAGGCCACCAGCACCATTTTCGAGTCGATAACCACTTGCTTCTCTTGGGGAAGATGAACAATCACATCTGGCTGATATCGTTTACCCGCTTCATTTTGCAGGCTGACTTGGGTTTGATACTCGTGACCTTCACGCAGCCCTGATTCAGCCAGCACGCGCGCAAGAACCACCTCACCCCAGTTACCTTGCTGTTTATTATCACCTTTTAGCGCTTGGGTGAGGTTCATCGCCTCTTTAGTCATCTGATCGTTAAGACGTTGTAGGTTCTTTAGTTCATGAACCAAGGTATGGCGTTCTTTGGCTTCCTGGCTGAAACTATCATTAACTTGCTTTTTAAACCCTTCCAACTGCTCTTTGAGTGGCGACAGGATGCCCTCTAAACTTTGTCGGTTTTGTGCGTCAACCTTAGCCGTTTTGGCTTCAAACACTTGGTTGGCTAGACGCTCAAACTGCTCTTTTAAGCGCAATTCAGATTGCTGTAGAAGCTCAAGCTTTTCTTGGTCAGAGCGCTGTTGCTGCTGATAGGTCGCTAACTGTTCACGCAGCTCGGCTTCAGACTGAGCCCGCTGCTGCTTCACATATTCAAGGTCAGTCGCATACTGCTGACGTTCTTGCTTCACCGCTTCAAAGTAACGCAACTTTTCCATTGCAGCCATGACTTTGCCATGCGCTTGCTTAAGCTCAAACGCCGATTTATCTCGTTCGTCATCCAGTTCGTCAAGCTCTTGCTTTGCGTCTTGAAGGTCGTGGCGTAAGCGTTCAATTTCTTGCTCTAAAGCGGTCTTTTCTAACTGCGCTTTTTGCTCAAACATCTGCTCCATCTGACGTGACTTAAAGTGCAGAATTGCAGCGGCGGAAAATCCGAGACAAGTTGAAATAGAAGTGATTGAAAGTAGGAGGGTTTGGTTATCAATTATCCATTGCATTGTATACGTGCCATCAGCCTAGGTTCTATAGCTAATGGTAATTTATACTGGATAAATGTCCAGATATTTACAAGGCACGCCGCTTGATACGTGAGTTGATGATATCTTCGATAAGCTTCTGTTCACGCTTTGCTTTTTCGTAGTTTTGTTTTTTACTCCAACGATCCAGCACTTGCTCTAGTCCGTGTACTCTTGCCGCTTTTTGTTGCAGCTGTTTCTGAACCGAATGACACTGTGCTTCCATCACCGCTTGCTCATGCTTTTGATGATTCAGCATTTTTTGCAGCATTTGGTCGACAAGGTTAAGGTTCATCAACCCCATGCTATTGGTTTGATTTGAGCCACTGTGATTTAGTGTTTTCAGTTCAGACAATGCTAGTAGCTGCTTAGCCAAATGCTCATTTTGGTGGCGCATGGATTCCAAACGCGCACCAATCTGATCACGTCGTAATTCCTCTACTTGGGTTATTTTACCGACTGCACGAATTTTACTGTCCATAGTTTTTGGTTAGCGTTTGGCTTCCTGCTTAATTAGGGTTTTGAAATAGCTGCGCCAACTCCGTTAACGATGTCTGAAAATCCACCGCATCATTGGCCGCTTGCAATAGATAGTTTTTGAGTTGAGGGTGCACCGCCACCGATTGGTCGAGTTCAGGGTCTTGGCCTGGCTGATAACCGCCTAAAGGAAGCAGCTCTTTCACTTGCAAATAGTTGGAATAAAGCTGACGAAATTGATTGGCTAGCGTACTGTGCGCTTCAGGAGTACATCCTGACATACAACGGCTGATCGACGCATTAATATCAATCGCGGGATAGTGTCCTTGCTCCGCCAATGAGCGAGAGAGTACCACATGCCCATCTAGAATTGCGCGGGCAGAATCCACCACAGGATCTTGTTGGTCATCCCCTTCGGCTAAAACCGTGTAAATGGCAGTCAAACTGCCATCGGGATGCTCACTGTTACCGGCACGCTCCAACAGCTGAGGCAAGACACTGAAAACCGAAGGTGGATATCCTCTTGATGCCGGAGGTTCACCTAATGCTAACGCAATTTCACGCTGCGCCATGGCATAGCGAGTTAAAGAATCCATAAGCAACAACACATCGTTGCCTTTATCCCGAAAATACTCGGCAACTCGATGACAAAGTAATGTGGCTCGTAAGCGCATTAATGGTGACTCATCCGCAGGAGCCGCAATAATAATGGCTTTCTTACGCGCTTCTGGCGTCAAATTACGTTCGATAAACTCACGCACCTCACGGCCACGCTCACCAATCAAGCCAACAACAATGACATCAGCTTCGGTGTTTTGAGTAATCATCCCCATCAACACACTTTTACCCACACCGCTACCTGCCATTAAACCAATGCGCTGACCCTTGCCGACAGTGAGTAAACCGTTGATCGCACGAACACCAACATCCAGTGGCGTATCAACGGGACGACGTTTTAATGGGTTTATTGGTTTCGGCTCTAAAGAGACACGATCGCCCCCTTTTAGCACCGCGCCATCATCCAATGCTTCACCAAGTCCATTCACCACACGCCCTAACCAATGGCTGCCCAAATTAACCGAGCTATCACCATCAAGCGGTATGACTTTGGCACCGGCAAATAATCCCCCCAACTGACGAACGGGCATGAGGTAGGCAATATTATGGTCAAAGCCCACCACTTGCGCTTCAATCATATCGCCTTCATCTGTCTCAACCAGACAACGTTGCTCAAGCTTAAATCGACACCCAACCGCTTGCAGCATTAAACCGTTTACCTTTACTAATCGACCTGTGACTCGCGCAACAGGTACTAGGTTAAGCGACGCAATCGCATCGTTTAGGCGGTCATGAAGTAGAGGGGAGGAAGCACTAGTCATCGTTACTCGCTAAATCAATAGGTGTCACTTCATCCAATAAGTGCTCTTTTACTGCATCCATACACGACTCCAATCGAGAGTCGCAACTGGCATCAGCTTCAGCATCTTCTGTCACCAAATGACAGCCACCAACGGGCAGTTCTGGTTTGGCAACTAACTTCCAACCGTCAGCTAACTCAGGGTTAATCTGGGTAATACGCTCTAGGTCTTGTGGGTTTAGGTGTACGGTGACCTTTTCAGTTTTACCCGGCATGGCCTCCAGTGTCTCATCGACTAATGCCAGAATTTGCTGAGGCATCAGCGTCAACTCAGCACGAATGACTTGCTGCGCCACTTTTTGCACCAACTCACAGATGATATGGCGTTGTTGCTGTTCTTTTTCTTCCTGCCAGCGAGACAGTGACACATAGATATCATTAACAGGTTTAACGGCATCAAGGAACGCTTGCTTGCCCGACTGTTCACCCGAGACAAAACCTTTTTGAAAGCCCTCTTTTTGACCTTCCAATAAACCCTGTTGCTTACCTTGTTCAATACCTTGGTTTAACCCTTCTCGATGACCACGCTCTAGCCCTTGTTGAAAGCCTTCTTCAAGGCGTTCCTGTACGTCGATTTGTGTCGGTGCGTCATCCCAACTGAGTTCAGCGGTAAACTCATCCACTGCCGAAGGTTGTGCCAATGGCGGGAAGCGGTGTTGTCTATAACCACTAGGTGGCAAGGTAAAAATCGCTTTTTCCTTCATGGCTTACTCCACTGTCTGCTCTTGGTATAGCGACAACTCGATCTCGCCCGCTTCCGATAGCTCTTTGATGATCTGCATAATGTCATTGCGAGCACGCTCAACCGCACTAACAGGCACCGCGCCGCGCAATTGCATATCGTCTTCCAGTGCTTTTACCATACGCTGTGGCATCGAACGTTTGATCGCTTGCTGCAAGGTAATTTCCGCCCCTTTTAACGCCACCGCCCAAAGCTCAATTGGTACTTGCTGGACCAACGTATCCATAGTGTCTTCACGCTGCCTACCTAGCACCATAAAGTCGAACATGTTCTCTTCAATCTCACTGACGACGTCTTCATCATGCAGTTTGAGCATTTCCATCAACATTGCTCGGTCACCCGAGAAACGGTTGATAATGTCGGCTACTTGTTTAACGCCAGACATAGGTGCACTTTGACTTACTGAGACCTGCTCAATACAGCGTTCTATTAATTCGTTAAGATCCGCTGCCACTTGATGGTCAATATCTTGTAAACGAGCAATACGATACAGCAACTCATCGTGATAATCCGCAGGAAGGTAACTCAGTACCGCCGATGAGGTCTCTGGAGGTAAATACGCTAAGAATATAGCCTGCATCTGTGGGTGCTCTTTCGCTACAAATCTCGACAAGATCTCCGCATCAACCCATTGCAGTCGCTGCATGTTATTGCGAATTTCATCACCATACAGGTTGTTAAGTAATCCCTTAGCTAAATCATTACCTAGAGCTTTACGCAATGTGTTCGACAGGTATTCTTTTGAGGCGCCACGAATACCACTGTGCTGTCTAAAGTCTTCGAAGAAGTGTTGAATCACCCCTTTGGCATTATCACTTTTGATGCCACTTAGGCGTGCCATCGCTCGGGTGACACGCTGTGTTTCATCGCGAGAGAAATGACGCAGCACCTGAGCAGCGGCGTCCTCCCCCATACCTAAAAGCACAAGAGCGGTTTTCTCAACATGACTAAGCGTTGCTGGCGTTGACTGTGCTGTTTTCATTCACATTTACCCATTGTTTAAGTACTTCCGCTACGCGCTCAGGCTCTTCATTGGCAATAAGCTGTAGATGTTTAAGTTGAATTTCCAATGGCGACCCTGGAGGGGGCAGCATGTCACTGCTAGCATCAAGACCTGAAGAGGTGGATTCTATGCCTTTCTCAGACAATCGACGATTGAGCATCTCTTCACGTTCGCGCTCTTCACGAGTCTGAATATTCTCTTGGTATTCCTCTTCTTGAGGCTCAGCGAATTCAAGTTCGTTGCCACGCTTGTCCGCTCCCGTTAGGTGCATAATCAATGGACGAAGTACAAAGAAGATCATCGCCATTCCGAGCATACCGCCAATGACATAACGCAGAGGCTGTTGCACTGTCGGGTCTTGCCACCACGGCATAGCCGGTGGCGCTTCGATTTCAATTGGGGTGAAGTTAAAGCTCATTAGACTCAAGCTGTCTCCACGATCGGCGGAGATACCTACAGCATCGGTGATCATCGTTGATATTTGTGCGCGTTCGGCTGGTGTCCATGCTGTACCATTTGGCGCAGCACTCTCATTAAGGAGTACAGAGACACTTAGCTTAGAGATTTGACCTTGCTGATATTGAGTACGGCGCACGCTGCTGCCTACCGCGTATTGACGATTTAGCTCACTGCGTGCATTGGTATTTTGACTATCATTGGTTGGTACTTCACCTGTCACTGGCGGTTGGTTACTCAGAGAGCCCGGAATACCAAGTGCAATTTTATCAATGGTATTGTTCTGAATGCTGTGCTCGTTGCGCACCACCGGATTAGTATCGAGGATTTCTTGCGTTTCTTCCACTCGACTGAAGTCCATATCCGCCGCAACCTGAACACGATAGTTACTCGGACCTACAATCGGCGTAAGCATATCTGCCGCACGTTGAATGATCTGCTTTTCAACGTTCTTTTGATATTCCAGATATTTCGCATTGACCTTACCTGCTTCTGCCGAGCCAACATCGGCACTCAACAGACGGCCATATTGGTCAATAACCGAAACAAACTCTGGTTTCATTCCCGTTACGCTACCCACCACCAAGTTGATGATGGCTTCGACTTGGTCGGGTTTCAGATCTTCGCCCGGCTTAAGCTCAATCATCACCGACGCCGACGGCTCTTCACCTTGTTGGCGAACAAACAATGTCTGTCTTGGAATGGCTAAGTGAACACGAGCATTAGAGATAGCATTAAGAGAAATGATGGTGCGTACTAGTTCACCTTCGAGTCCATGACGGTAACGGGCATTTTCCATGAACTGGCTCGTTCCCAAAGAACTGTCTTCTTTAAGTGAGTCCAATCCGGTTGGCAGCTGAGCTTTAACGCCCTTCGCCGCCAATAACATACGGATTTTCGCCACTTGACCTTCTGCGACTAACACTTGACCGTTCTGCTCTTGCAGTCGATAGGCAATACCTTCGGACTCTAATACCGAGACAATTTCACCAATATCAAAACGTTCTTGTTGGCTGTATAGCGGACGATAACTTTGCGAAGAACTCCACAGCGCCACCACAATAATAGCTGCAACAATAGCAGCCAGTACTGCTGACAATACCAAGTTACGCTGCGAGCTTGACCACAGTTGCTTCACCTTGGCGTTGATATCGTTCATATTCGATGAGTTTGCTGTTTTGGGGGCAACATCGATTGGTCCCGCTGCCGCCACAGTTTGAGGTGCTAATTCTGACATGTTCTACACCGGCATCTTCATAATATCTTCAAAGGAAGCAACTACCTTGTTGCGAACTTGCATTAGAGCAGAAAACGATAAGCTCGCTTTCTGGCTAGCAATCATGGCTCCAACAAGATCATCACTCTCCCCAGTCTCTACTGCTGTGATTTTCTGTGATGCCGTAGATTGATGCTGGTTCACCATATCAAGCACATTTTTCATTGCACCAGAAAATGCCATCGGTTCATTAACCTTGTTCACATCGATTGGGTTATTGGACACCACAAAATCAGGCTGCACGTGCTGCTGCATTACCTGCATTTTTGTCAGCATTAATTGCTCTGCGGATAACGCGTTATTTATAGGTTGCATCGCCATCAAATTTCTCCTTTACGCAGCCGAGCCAATGGCTGACTGTAGATCGATTCCTTGCTCTCGCATCGCAGCTAATTTGTAGCGCAGTGCTCGCGTAGAAACCCCTAGAGCGTCCGCCGTTTTAGTTCGGTTTCCGCCAAATTGACGTAGTTTTTCTAAGATAAATTGGAATTCCGCCTGCTTTTTGACTTCCACGTGTCCCATTAGGTTTTCATTGGACACCACAGGATTAAAAGCAGGTATCTCAATCGGCAACATCAAGTCGTGAGCCGTAATATAGTCGCCGTGGCGCATGACGAGCGCACGTTGAATCACGTTCTCTAATTCACGAATATTGCCGGGCCAGTGGTATTGACTAAGCGCTTGCTGCGCATCCTCAGATAAGTAGCAATTGGCTTGCTCTTTGTATTTATTAATAAAGAATTGGCTAATAGGTAGGATGTCATCTTTGCGATCACGAAGTGGCGGCCAATGCAGCGGCAATACGTCTAAGCGGTAATACAAATCTTCTCTGAACGTCCCTTTTTGAACCTCTTCGCGAAGATCTTTATTAGTGGCCGCAATCACTCGAATATCTAAAGCAATCGACTTATGGCTACCCACACGCTCTACTTCTCTTTCCTGAAGCACTCGCAATAACTTAGCTTGAACGGCTGGTGACATTTCGCCAATTTCGTCTAACAAAATTGTGCCACCGTTAGCTTCTTCAAACTTACCGGTTTGTGAACCCGTCGCGCCGGTAAATGCTCCTTTCACATGACCAAACAGTACCGCTTCTAACATGGACTCAGGAATAGCGGCACAGTTAACGGCTACAAAAGGCTGCTGTGCGCGAGGCGATTGATCATGGACGTAACGAGCGAGTACTTCTTTGCCGGTACCCGATTCCCCAGTAATCAACACACTAGCACTGGTGCACGCCGCACGGTGCGCCAATTGCAAAACTTGTTTGCTCCGCCAAGATTCCGCCACAATATTGGCCATTGGCTTCTCTAGCGCTTCAACGCGACGAATCAAGTTGACCAGTTGCGCTGCTTCAAATGGACGTAGCAAGTAATCTGTCGCCCCCGCCTTCATCGCTTCTGCAGCTAATATACCTTGGTCTTGTTCGACGATGGCAATGGCTACACCAGGGTTAGCTTTTCGCTGATGACAGGCAATCCACTCACGAATACTCATATCGGGCAGATTGGAGCTGACTAAACTGATGGAGCTTGAAGTGGTTAACAGTGCCGAACGACCAGTTCGAACATGATTTACGCTAAAGCCCTGCTCCGTTAATAGGTCGATAATAGGTTGAGCGTTATGCTCACAAGGCTCAACGTAGAGAATATCCTTTTTCATTTACTGAACCTCCGTCTTCAGATCCGTTGAAGACGCTGTGTTGGTGGAAGGGTGACGAACCACTCGAACCGTAACTCGGCGGTTCTTAGCTTGACCAAACTCAGTCTCATTGCTGCTCACGGGGTAACGGGCGCCATGGGCTCGTACTTCGATCAGTTTGGCTGGCGTCCCTAACTCAGTGAGTACACTGGCGACGTCATCGGCACGTACTCGTGACACCTGCAGGTTGCTCAATGACGAACCAACATTATCCGTGTGTCCATCCACTAGCACTTTTGATATGTGGCCATCTGCTTTGATATAGCTAGCTAATGATTGCAGTGTTTGACGCTGTTCACTGGTGACCACTCGTTGGCCAAAATCAAACTTCAACACCACATCTCTCGCTTGGCTGTAGTTCATTTCAGGTAATTTGGAGCGGCACTGATTGAAGCTAAAGTACGCCGATTCAATTCGAGTGGAAGGTAAAACAAAGGCATCACCTACTTGATTAGCAGCTTGCATAGAGCTCACTCTGATCCAAGCCCCACGAGTGGTGGCTGCTAATAAAGCATCAATATCCACATCAAAGATGGCGTAGCCACGCGTTGTTTTCGCAGCATCATCAATCATGGTGTGTTGCACTGGGGTATGCCATGGTGCTGACAGTTGAAATAGCTGTGCTTGTTTGATGTTATTGTTAGGTAAATGCAGAACTGCCGACAATTGGTTATTAGGTTCCGCATGGAAGTAAAACTTCCCCCTATTATTTGGCAAGGTCTGAACAAGCTGGCACTCAAATTCTCCCTCTACAAATTTCCAATTAACCAAATCCATCGGAATATTTACTTCCGCTGCGTGTGAGATCTTAATCCCAAAAAACATCCCCATTAATAACGCCAATGGATACATCTTATTAACAGCGAAAGTGTGAATTTGTATTTTACATTCTCTTGACCGAGAAAAATCTCGACATAATGAGAAATAATATTTTTTAACTAAGCCATAGATCATATTGCTGTCCATCTATATCTCTTTCACATAATACATAGAAGCCTACTTTCATATGAGAGAGACGTTTTATAAAATCCCTTGATAGGCGTTATAAAACATAAATTTAGATAAAATACTCACTCTGATTGTTGCTATACAAGGGCTATGCGCATTATTTAGTCGCTATTTTGCCCATGAAATATAATTATTATTTAATTAAGCTACCTGTATTTATTTTATATTTAAAGATGCTTTATATAGCGAAAACAAACATATGAACCAAGTTCACAAATTTACATTAGAGGGCTAAAAATAAATAAAAAAACCAGAGTAGACTGACGAAAAATGACGCTTTGTTATTAAATAGCAACACATAATTACAAATGAAACCCCACTCAGATTACGTTTGGTAAAGATATGGATATGCAAAAAACAGAGATGCCTGAACAGGTGCAAACTCTTAATGTAGAATTATTAGGTAAACCCATTCATATCATTCGCAATAAGCTCGAAGAGTTATTGATTAACTCATGCCAACAGCTAAGCCTTGAACTACAAGCTTGGTTAAAAACACAACAAGTGTTAGTCGAATTGGACCATGTTTCGCTTACTGAACTACCACAAACTAACGTAGATGCCACCAGTGTTTCAGTCCTCAAACACAACGATGACGGCATGCTCTATGTGTCGATGGAACCCACCATGCTAATGCGCTTATCTGACCAATTTTATAGCACTAGCATGGAACGCAGCGGCGGGGAGCTCACTAATAGCGACTTGCGATTATTACAGCGCATTGCCAAGTGCGCCTCACAGTGGATAGCGCCAGAAACCACATGGAAGCAACATGAATTCGAGGTTATTCCGGGCATTGGTATTGCTGCCAAGCTATCCATTTATGTGCGTAACCAACAAGCTCTATTGGCCGTCACATTAGATAGTGCTCTGATTCAAACGCTGATCGACGAACTGGAACTAACACCCAACCCACACATGGCAAGTGACTTCAATCATGCTTTGCACAAAACCCCGGTCCGCTTAAACGTTCAATTGAGTAAGACCGTGTTGCCTTTAACACAAGTACTCAAACTCAAAGCCGACGACATTCTCCCTATTGAACTGCTCAATAACGCTCCAGTGAACATTGGTAAAGAGACCCTATTCACAGGGCGCGTGGCAGAGCAAGAGGGGCAACTTGTTTTAATTTTAAATGATGATAAGGAAACCAACCGATGAGCGATTCGCCAGAACAAAGTGTCTTCGACGGTGACGAACTGCGCTTCGATGACTTTCAACTTGAGGACTTTGATACCGACGCCCCAATGGCCGCTCCAGTTCAATCTGAGCGAGATATTAGCTTCTTCAAAAATATCCCCGTCACTGTGACGCTTGAAGTCGCCAGCAAAGAGGTCGCACTGGGCGATCTGATGTCTGCTGGTGAGGGCAGTATTATCGAACTTGATAAGCTAAATGGCGAACCGTTGGATGTGAAGGTGAATGGTTCTCTAATGGGGCATGCCGAAGTCGTCGTCGTCAATGAAAAGTACGGCCTGAGACTGATTGATGTCGTTGATTCTGCGCTCACTTCTATGGGTAAGTAGCTCGTGAAACTGCGTTTAGCTGGTATCGCTTATCCTTCGAACCTACGCCTGCTCCTCATAGGCCTGGTCATCGTCATGCTCGGTTTGTTTGCTCATCCCGCTTTAGCGGATAACGGGCTGACTTTTCTGACCGTTAACGATGGTCAATCAGAACAAGAATACAGCGTAAAGCTGCAAATATTGCTCTTGATGACAGCTTTGAGCTTTTTACCTGCGTTCATTTTGATGGCCACCAGCTTCACTCGCATCATTGTCGTGTTAGCGATTTTGCGTCAGGCTCTGGGCTTACAACAAAGTCCCCCCAACCGAGTATTAATCGGTATTGCACTCAGTCTGAGCATCCTCATCATGCGGCCTGTTTGGAGCGATGTGTATGAGCACGCTTTCGTTCCTTATGACCAAGGCGAAATCACTTTGATGCAAGCTTTTGCTACCGCAGAAAAGCCGGTACGCAATTTTATGCTCGCACAAACACAACGTAATTCACTCGAACAAATGCTGCGCATTGCCAACGAGCCAGTGGATTCAAAAGTGGAGGACATTTCCTTTGCTATTGTTCTTCCAGCCTTTGTGATCAGTGAGCTGAAAACCGCGTTTCAGATCGGCTTCATGTTGTTTATTCCTTTTTTAATCATAGATTTGGTAGTCGCAAGTGTCTTGATGGCAATGGGTATGATGATGCTTTCGCCATTGATTGTCTCATTACCATTTAAATTGGTGGTGTTCGTTTTGGTTGATGGTTGGGCGATGACAGTCGGAACCCTATCCGCCAGCTTTGGCAGTGGATGAGAGCGTGAATCATGACTCCAGAACTGACCGTTACTCTGTTTTCAAACGCCGTCTGGCTCATCATCAGTATCGTGATGGTACTGGTAGTGCCAGGACTGCTTGTGGGTTTGGTTATCGCGGTTTTTCAAGCTGCAACTCAAATCCAAGAACAAACACTTAGCTTTTTACCTAAATTATTGGCCACCCTGTTGATGGTCATTTTTGCCGGGCATTGGATGCTACGCAAAATCATGGAGCTATTCGACTTCTTGTTCCATAACATTCCAGGGATGATTGGTTAATGCAGATTACGTTCGCCGAAATATCTCAATGGTTAGGTCAGTTATGGTGGCCCTTTTTCAGGATTGGGGCTGCCTTTCTGGCCATGCCATTTTTCGGTGATGCGTTAATTCCAGTATGGGTCAGAGCCCTACTTGCTTTATCGATAGTGGTGATCACGGCACCGCTTATGCCTGCAATGCCTGCCGTTGATTTACTATCGATGACCTCTCTGTTTTTGGCCTTTGAACAGGCTATGTGGGGACTTTTTTTCGGACTCATACTGCACCTTTTTTTCACCATCTTCACCATGCTAGGGCAAATCGTCTCGCTACAAATGGGGCTTGGTATGGCGATCATGAACGACCCGGTCAATGGACTCTCCGTTGCCATTTTGGGACGAATTTTCTTGCTGCTGTGTACGTTATTATTCCTTGCACTCGAAGGGCATCTTCTGGTCATTGATATTTTGGTGCAGAGCTTTGTGGTATGGCCGGTCGGCTCTGGCATCACCATCGCCTCTTTAGACAATATCGTTTCTTTGTTTGGTTGGATGTTTGCTTCAGCCTTAGCCTTGGCGTTACCAGCCATCGTCTCCATGCTATTGGCGAACATCAGTTTTGGTGTCATGAACCGAGCGGCACCCAGCCTAAACGTTTACGCCCTTGGCTTCCCAATGACCATGTTGCTTGGTTTGTTTAGCATCTTGCTAACAGTTAGTGGCATCCCTAGTCGCTATACCGCGCTGGTACACGAAACATTGAGTCAACTTAACCTGTTTATGGTGGGGGGCGCATGAGCGAGCAGTCCAGCCAAGATAAAACCGAAAAGGCCTCACCCCAGAAGATCAAAAAGGCGAGGCAGGAAGGTCAAATTCCTCGTGCCAAAGAGTTCACTACTGCGGTGCTGTTTTTGATTGTTGCCATCTATTTTTATAGCCAAATCGGTCGTATTTGGGAGCACATTTCTGGTGTATTTCGCTTCAATATGGCACTAACACGTCAGGACCTAGAAAACCCTAAACAAATGATTGAGCAACTGGGTCAAAGCCTTGGCATCATCATCGAATTACTGCTGCCCATGTTTATGGTAATCGTCATTGCCGCTATCGGCAGTAGCATGATACTTGGCGGTTGGATGTTTCGCCCAGCAAATATCCAACCCAAGTTGAGTAAGCTCAACCCCATTTCCGGTGTTGGTCGTATGTTTTCAACACGTTCATTGGTTGAATTACTGAAGTCGTCACTCAAGGTCACGGTGATTTTTGCCTTACTGTATACCTATTTGGATAGCAACTTTTCTCAACTACTTGGCATGCAAAAGCTCACCCTATCTAAGGGCATCACTATGGTGATGACGATTTTGTTTGAAGGTCTATTACTGATGGGTGTGGCTCTGCTTATCTTCGGCGTGATTGATATTCCTTACCAACGTTGGGAGCATCTCAAGCAGCTTAAAATGACCAAGCAAGAGCTGAAAGAAGAGTACAAAAATAATGAAGGGCGTCCGGAAGTAAAACAGCGTATTCGTCAGATTCAACAGCAGTTTGCACGCCGAAAAATCGACAAAGCCGTCCCCAAGGCTGATGTGGTAATCACTAACCCAACGCACTACGCCGTGGCTCTAAAATACGACGCCTCTTTGTCAGATGCGCCATTTGTGGTGGCGAAAGGTATCGATGAGACGGCGATGCACATTCAACGTATTGCCCGCGAAAATCAGGTAGAAATATTACACTCGCCGCCATTAACGCGCTCTATCTACTACACCACCGCCATAGAGCAAGCGATCCCAAGCCAACTCTACATCGCCGTGGCACATATTTTAACTTACGTGATGCAATTAAAGGCGTTTCGCCAAGGCTCGGGAGACAAACCGCTACCACTTCCCGTGTTCTCAATACCTAAACATTTGCAACACTAACGGATAACTAGAACAAGTAACAAAGGAACTCTCATGTTGAATCGTCTTAAACAATTTAGACGCTCAGGAAAAGGCTATATTGGCATCCCTATTGTGTTGCTGATGATTTTGGCGATGGTGATTTTACCATTGCCACCTTTGCTACTCGATGCGTTGTTCACGTTCAATATTGTTCTGGCTATTTTGGTGTTACTGGTCAGTACCACCGCCAAAAGACCGCTCGACTTTTCCATCTTCCCAACCATTTTGCTTATCGCAACCCTAATGCGACTCACCTTGAACGTGGCCTCGACTCGTATTGTTCTACTCGAAGGCCATAATGGTGGAGACGCGGCTGGTAAAGTTATCCAAGCCTTCGGTGAAGTCGTGATTGGTGGTAACTACGTCGTAGGTATGGTTGTCTTCGTCATCTTGATGATAATTAACTTTGTGGTGATCACCAAAGGTGGTGAACGTATTTCTGAAGTTTCGGCTCGTTTTACCCTTGATGCGCTCCCTGGCAAACAGATGGCGATCGATGCAGACTTAAACGCAGGACTGATTGATCAAGAAGCGGCAAGACAAAGACGTAAAGAAGTCGCCAACGAAGCTGATTTCCACGGTTCGATGGATGGTGCCTCTAAGTTTGTGCGTGGCGATGCTATCGCAGGCTTAATGATTCTGTTTATCAACATTATCGGCGGTATCAGTATCGGTGTGTTTGAACACGGCTTACCCGCTTCTGAAGCTTTCAAGACCTATGCACTACTGACCATCGGTGATGGCTTAGTGGCACAGATTCCATCACTGTTACTGGCAACGGCAGCGGCCATCATTGTTACTCGTATCAATGATAGCGATAACGATATGACCGATACCATGCATAAGCAGTTATTGGCGACGCCAGCAACCTTATACACGGTTGCCGCCATTATGCTGATTATTGGTCTAGTACCAGGCATGCCACATCTCGCCTTCTTCACGTTTTCTGGTGTATTAGCGTTTGCAGGCTGGCGTCAATCCAAAGCTCCTGTTAGCGACCCGCAGCTTGATGAAGTTGAAGCGATTTCTGCTGCCATGCAAGCAGACAATGAGCAACCACTATCTTGGGATGATATCCCACATGTACACAGCTTATCGCTAGCTTTGGGTTATCGATTGGTTCACCTAGTGAATAAAGAGCAAGGTGCGCCGCTGACACAGCGTATTCGAGGGGTACGTAAAAATCTTTCCGAACAAGTGGGCTTCTTAGTTCCAGAGGTGAGTATTCGAGACAACCTGAGTCTTAAACCTAACCAGTACACCTTATCACTTAACGGTGAAATCATCGAAGAAGGCTTTATCGAACCCGATCGTCTGATGGCTATCGCTGTTGGTGAAACTTATGGCGAAGTGGATGGCATCTTAGGCAGTGACCCTGCTTATCATCTGCCGGCGGTTTGGATCGAACATAAAGACAAAGCTAAAGCGCTTAATATGGGCTATCAAGTCGTCGATGATGGCACCGTTATCGCCACACACATTAGTAAGGTGATGAAGTCGCATCTAGCGGAGTTATTTACTCATGATGACGTGGATGCAATGAATCTGCGCTTAACCCAACAAGCACCTAAACTCTCCGAAGCGCTCGGTGCAGCTTTAAACCCAGCACAACAGTTAAAGGTGTACAGGCAACTACTGCTCGATCAGGTTCCTCTTAAGGACATTCGCACCATTGCCAATACCATGCTGGAATCAGCAGAAAATACTAAGGACCCTATTCTTATTGCTGCCGACGTGCGTTGTGCACTGCGCCGCACTTTAGTTAACCTTGTGGCTGGGCAACGTAAAGAGCTAAGCGTGTACGCACTTTCTGATGAGCTCGAACAGATGTTGATGACGTCACTACAACAAGCTCAAGCCAATGGCAGCGTCATGTTAGATAGCTTCCCAATTGAGCCCAATATCCTAAGTCAATTCCAGCAAAACTTGCCGCTGATAAAACAGCAGCTTAAGCAACAAGGGCTTGCGCCCATCTTATTGGTCATGCCCCAGCTAAGACCTTTGATCGCTCGATATGCCCGCACCTTCTCGCAAGGATTGGCGGTACTGTCTTATAACGAAATCCCAGAAAACAAACAGATAAACGTGGTAGGAAACCTTGGATAACCTAACTTCAAACCAAGCGCTGTATCGCTACCTACATCAGCTAGTGGAGCAGCATGTCGTTACGGAAGACGACCAGATTATTTTTGACGCTTTTGAACAAAATGATATTCGCCATGCCTGTCAGGCCATTCGCGACACCAAAAACGGGGAAGTCGAGTTTCAGCATTTAACGCTGCGATTCGGCAGCCAAAGTGAGCAAAGCGTCTACCAGTTTGACCTTTCTGATACGATGCGCTTTTGTCTCGATTTGTACAGTTTGTATCTCGCCTTGCGCCAAACCAAGTTCCAAATAGAGACCTTTCACCCAGATCTCACCAGTAATGTCGTCGTGCCTATTAGTAGTGATGCCCTGCTGTGGGAGTCGGGTGAGCACTTTCTCAAACAAGTGATTCGATACCACGCAGGCGCGTTCTACCATATTATCCCTTCACTGCAACTGGGTGAGACCACCCCTTTGCATGAGCGGGTTAATGCATTAACCGAAACCCTCAAAGAGCAAGCTTTCGCATTATGGTTCGACGTTGACCCAAGCCAAGGTATGTTCGAACAGTTACTGCCCTTCGAGCCCGATGCGCTCAAAGTGGCAGCAACGTTAGAAAACAAACAAGACCGAACACGGTTATTACCTTTGGTGAAATTCTGTCGTAATCATAAGTTAGCTTGGGTGGCAGGACGAATCAGTAATCAAGATGAACTCACCCAATTTAAGCGCCTTGGAGCCAGTCATTACTTTGGCTACTTTAGTGATATTCCGACCTCAATGTCGTTTAAGTCATTCGGTGATGCCGGTAATGATGAGTACTAACCAAGCACTTATTTAAACCACATCGGCGCCTCTCCTTTCACTCTTTCTAGCAGAAAAGAGAGGCCAACTTCTCTAACAAAACCTCTATTTTTCGGAATAAACCTCACACTTTCCCACCCAAAATCAATAATTTCCAAGTTTTTTTCATTTTCCAATTAATCCTAGAAATTAACCGACCGCCTCTTGTTAGTGAGCGGGGCGAATGTCCCACATTGATATAGATTCAAGGAGAATGACAATGGCTTTATCGATGCACACTAACTACGCTTCGCTAGTTACACAAAACACTCTGAACAACACAAACGGTCTGCTAAACACAGCAATGGAGCGTTTGAGCACAGGTTACCGCATTAACTCTGCAGCAGATGATGCAGCAGGTCTTCAAATCTCTACTCGTTTAGAATCTCAAACTCGCGGTATGAACGTTGCAATGCGTAATGCACAAGACGGTATCTCAATGATGCAAACTGCTGAAGGTGCGATGGACGAGATGACAAACATCGTTTACCGCATGAACGACCTAGCAACTCAAGCATCAAACGGTTCTGCTTCTACTGCTGACAAAACTGCACTGAACAAAGAATTCCAACAGCTTAACGAAGAGCTAGTGAACATCATGGATTCAACTAACTTCGGTGGTCAAAAGCTGTTTAACACGACTGGTTTCGCTGCGGGTGCAGTTAACCTACAAATCGGTACTAATGCTGGTGAGCAACTAGCAGTTGACGTATCTACAGACATCACAGCTCTAAACACAGCAATCGGTGCAGCTGGTGGCTTTGCTCTAGGTGATATCTCGACAGAAGCTGGTGCTCAGACAGCACTTACTACTCTAACAGGTGCAACAGGTGACACAGGTCTTCTTGCTGATATCGGTACTACACGTTCAAGCTTTGGTGCGAACATCAACCGTCTAGAGCACACTATAGTTAACCTTGGCAACATGGTTGAGAACACATCTGCTGCGAAAGGTCGTATCACTGACGCTGACTTCGCTGTTGAGTCTTCAAACATGACGAAGAACCAAATGCTAATGCAAGCGGGTACAACAGTTCTGTCGCAAACTAACCAGCTACCTGGTATGGCGATGTCACTACTTCGCTAATAAAGCAAGCATCCTTAATAATTGGTGCGGTGATCGCTACCAGCCAACCGCATCGGTTATTTTTGGATATGATGAATTTTCCTTCGTTAACTATTCATCCGTCCTTTTAGCCTCCTTCGGGAGGTTTTTTCATTACTAGGTGGTGCTTGATGGGATGTGAAGAGATGAAAACAAAACTAACTCTGAACCCAGATCTCATATTGCCACTTATCTTATCACCAACGATTAATACCTCTCACCGTCAAGTCGCCTTAACCCTCTGAGTAATAGGCAGTTTACTGGTGGAAAAGCGGAACTAGCACAATGGAAACCCCGCTTCCGCCCACGAGAGAAAACTATCCTAACCAATTGAATTTTAATGTTTTAAATCATGGCATACATCTTGATTTAACCCACTAAGAATACTGTGCTGTCCATCCCTATTGCACGGCGAGCAGCAAAACTAAGGAGCACTCCAATGAGTTCGTTTGACCCAATCACTATGGCGACCAACCTTGCCACTTATGATGTGCAGCCATTTCAGCAGCGTTATCAAATGCAAGCGGATAAGTATCAGGCTCAAATTACTGCGCTAGGTAAAGTGGAATCGGCATTGCGTGAGTTCCGAACTGCCGTAACCAACATGAACAGCAGTAGCTCGAACATCATTAAGAATACAGCAACGGTTTCACAAGAGGGTTTCCTTTCTGCGACGGCCAATGCCAGTGCTATGGCGGGCAGCTATCAGGTGTTTGTGGAACAAGTTGCCACCGCACACCAACTCTCAACGGGTATGCCAGCCGACCTAGATGCCAACACTGAGATTCCAACAACAGGCACGCTCGATTTAACGGTTGACGGTAAAACCTTATCACTCGATCTATCAACAGTTGATACCGACGGCGATGGCAAAGCAACTATGGCCGATTTGGTTTCAGCTATTAATAATGACCCTGATAACCCAGGCGTCAATGCCACTCTGGTTCGTTCAAATGGCCAGACGCACTTTATGTTATCGAGTACAGAAACGGGTGTTGCCAATACTGTAAACGTGTCAGCTTCAGGCACTGGGGCATCCTGGTTTGAAGATGCCTTTACTAACACCAGCAATATCAGTACACCGCAAGATGCCGTCATTTGGCTAGGCGCTGAGGGTAGCGGCCTAAAACTGACCAACAGTAGCAATACCTTTACTGGCGTTATTGATGGTGTTGACCTAACGGTTAGCAAGGCGCAGGTCTCGGGAGAGCAACCGCTGACGCTGACTATTGGTGCCGATGATGAAGCGACAAAAGAACAAGTTAACGCCTTCATTGACGCTTACAACACTCTGATGTCTACCATGGATGAATACACTGGTATCGGCGGGGAGGATAAAGCACGTGGCGTGTTAGCGAGTGACCCAACACTTCGCTCTATTGAAAGCCAACTTACCAGCATTATTCGTGGTGAATACAACGGAATGCGCCTAAGTGAAGTGGGTATTGAGATTGATCGCAGCGGCAAGATGACACTGGATACTACCAAGTTCGAAGAGGCGCAAAAAAATAACAGTGCCGCGCTAGAAGCCATGTTTAACGGCGACGGTAATCTTCTGGATTCCATCGACACCATGGTTGACCCATTTTTGAAGTCGACCACCGGTCTTTTCAAAACCCGTAAAGACTCCTTACAACAGAACATTTCGCGCATTGACGACAAACAAGCAACGTTAGAGCGCAAGTACGACATGGCGTACAGCCGCTACCTCAAACAATTCACTCAAATGAACACCTTAATGACACAAATGAACCAAACCATGAGCATGTTTGGTTAGGGCTAGGAGTACAAAATTATGCTAATGGATTCAGGCTACGACTCATATCAGCAGGTCGATTTAGATGCCCAAGCAGCAGCCGCAAACCCACATCAACTAGTGGTGATGCTGATCGACGGTTTACTTAATGAAATTGAACGTGTGCGCGGTCATATAGGCGCAGGGCGCTTAGCTGAAAAAGGTGATGGTATCAGCAAGTGTATGAACATTCTTGTCGGCCTCGATAGCGCACTTGATGATGAAAATGGTGGCGAAATCGCCGAGAACTTGCACCAACTTTATGACTTCTGCCAAATCGAACTCTATCAAGCCAGTATTCACAATGACGTGGAAAAACTCGCCAGTGTAGAGCGTGTGATGGGCAATATCAGAGAAGGATGGTTGAATTTTGGCAATCAAGCATAAGGTGTCCCCTGAGCGATTCCGACACCTCAGTAAACTTATTGAAATCGCGACAAAAACGGAAGATTGGCACGCACTAAAACGCTACGACGTACAGCTTCGTGAGCTTTTGGACACCCATAGACCTTACTTAAAGGATCCTAGGTTAGCGCCCGAAATTCGACATGCTAGACAGACTCATTTAGCGGCGTACGAAGCGTTGTCCGTTGCAACCAGTGAACTCAAAAAACGCCTCCACAGTGTGAGCGAGGAAAAAGAGCGAACGGTGGCTTATCAACTTGCGATGACATTGGAGTAACCCCATGCTAACCATGACCAATATTCAAAGTGGTGACAGTTCGGCGCGTGTTAGTGATGGTTCATCAAACCAGAGCATTAATGCAGCAAGTACCTCATCACCTAAGGACGCTGCTGTCCCTTTTGGCCAGCTAGTTAAAGCGCCAAAACAACACGATCAATCCGTGGTTGATGACCCTTTGTTAACCAACGAGGCAGATAACGCTGACGAAAGTGCTGTGCACGCTACACTAGCGACACTGATTACCGAGCCAGAGTTGCCTCAAGGTTCTGCCGTTGCAACAAGCCAAACACCTGCAACCTCACTGCAGCAACAAGCTTCCGAGCTACTTAGTCAGTTTGTGGTCAATGCCAATACACGCCATTCCGCGGCACCTCAAGTTGAGGCACATGTCGCTCACCCATCAATAGCGATAGGTAAAGAAAACTCACCACGTAGCTCGGTCAACCCGGCTCTGCTGGTGACACAAGCAGCTCCAGACAACACCGTCTCTCGCCCCATTAATGCAGAGATAGCTAACTCACTAACAAACTTAAGTAGCCAGCCAGTGACAGCCCAACAAACTCAAGGTCACCAGACTACTCCTGCGCCAGTATCCACCACACCTTCCACAACAGAATGGGCACCGGTTCGAGTGGACACTCAAGCAGGTAAATGGGGGGAGCAAATGCTGCAAGTGCTCAACGACCGAGTCACTCTACAAGCTCAACAAAACTTGCAAGAGGCTCGGATCAGATTAGATCCGCCTGATCTTGGTAAATTGGATCTTATGGTTCGTGTTGAAGGCGATCGCTTAAGTGTGCAAATCAATGCCAATGCCGCTGCTACACGCGAGGCATTAATGCAGGTCTCAGAACGTCTTCGATTTGAACTGCAAAATCAGAACTTTATGCATGTTGACGTTCAGGTCGGTACTGGAGAAGGCCAACACGAATCACCGCAGCATAGTCAGGAGGAAGAGTCGACGGTTCTCGCCTCTCGTCGCTTTGATGATGACTCTTCATTTCAATCCACCTTTACCACTGCTGAACACTGGCTCAGTACGCAAGCCTAGTGCTATGCACTAAGTACCTCATAGGAAATAAATTATGACTAAACCGCAACTCTTCGCCATGTTCATCGCCATGATAGTGACCAGTGCCTTGGTCTCTGCTGCTACTGTGTTTGGTGCAGCCTGGTATTTAAAGCAAGCGGGCGATGACCGCAGCATGATTGAAGACACTCCACTGTCGTTTTTGACCCAAGACAACCAAAGTAGCCAAGGCCCAAGCTTTCAATCATTGGACAAGGTAGTACTGAGTGTCAGAGGCAAGAAGCAAACTCACTTTGTAATGATCGAGCTAGCAGTAGAAACTCGCCGCCCAGATCGACTGCAGAACATCAATGACTACATGCCCATTGTCCGCAATGCCATGCTCAACTTGTTCAGCCAAAAAACTTATGAAGACCTTCATGGCGAACAAGCCCTTGCATCGCTACAGGACGAAGTAAAAAACACTGTGATGATGGCGTTTGCTAAAACTGAGGTGATACGCGATATCGACGATGTACTGCTTACCAAGTACGTCGTGCAGTAGAGGCCGCTTATGTTGGATATGAATTACACGGACAGTTATGGTGTCGCCGACGAAGTGAATTCGCCAACGACACCCATTGATGAAAATCGTCTTCTGAGCCAACACCAGATTTTGGTGAAACGAGTGGTCAATCAACTGCGTAACCATGCTACGACCCATTGCAGCATCGAAGACATGCAGCAAATAGGATTGATAGGGTTACTGGAAGCAGGGCGTCGCTATGGCAATATCGATGACCCCAACTTCCCTGCATTTGCTGTGTGTCGTATTCGAGGCTCTATTTTGGATGAGCTACGCCGACTTGATTGGCGTTCACGTAAAACACGCCAGCAAGCGCATGAGCTCAACGATATCACCCGCGATCTCACCAAAGCACTGAAACGAATGCCGACGGAGCAAGAGATCATTAAAGCCCTTGGCACCGATCAAGCGGATTATCACACTCGGCTCAGCGCCTCAATGGCTGGCGAGATGCAAAGTCTCGATCAGTTGATAGAAAAAGGGCTGGAAGGTCAGGTAGATAGTGCCTATGAAGGCATGAGCCATGAGCATATTCGCCGCAGTCTAGAGGTCGCTCTCGCAAAATTGCCAAAACGAGAACAACTGCTGATGACACTGTTTTATCAGCACGAACTCAACCTACATGAAATTGCCTTGGTACTCGAACTGACACCACCACGGATCTGTCAGCTCCACAAACAAGCGCTAAAACAACTCAACCAATTACTATCTTCTTAGGAGTCTCATATGCAAAAGTTTATGGGCGCGATCATTATTCTGATGTGTGTCTTCGGCGGTTACGTTTGGGCCGGGGGAAGCATGATGGCCATTTGGCAGCCAGCCGAATTTCTGATCATCATAGGTGCCACAGTCGGTTCATTGATCATAGGTAACCCTCCGCAAGTCTTGAAAGAAATGCGCAGCCAGCTTCGCTCTATTATGTCACCTCACAAGGATGAGCAAGCGTTCTACATGGAATTAATGGCATTACTACAAGTCTTGTTAGAAACCGTTCGCAGTGGTGGCTTCAAAGCACTCGATAAACATATCGAAAACCCTGAACAAAGCCCGATTTTCAACCGTTACCCACTGGTTAGCCGTGATTATCGTCTTGTTTCTTTCATTACCGACAATTTGCGTTTAATGGCAATGGGACAAATGTCGCCTCATGAATTAGAGGGACTACTAGAGCAAGAGATTGAAGCGATTGAATCAGACCTGCTGCTTCCATCTCGCTCAATGCAACGTACGGCAGAAGCTCTACCCGGTTTTGGGATATTGGCAGCCGTTGGCGGGATCATCATCACCATGCAAGCTATTGATGGTTCCATTGCCTTGATTGGCTATCACGTCGCCGCCGCTCTAGTAGGTACATTTTTAGGTATTTTTGGTTGTTACTGCTGTTTAGACCCAGCCAGTAATGCCATGGCTCAACGCGTTAAGCGTGATATGTCAGCCTTCGATTGCATCCGCGCGACACTGGTCGCCTATGTAGCGAAGAAGCCGACATTGCTCGCGATTGATGCTGGCCGCAAACACATTCAGCTCGACATCAAACCAACCTTTAATCAAATGGAGAGGTGGTTAGCTGAACAGGAGGGATAATGCAAAAACAAGAGCAAGTCGTCTTTAAGCGTTCAGGACGCCGCCATGACCATGAGTACCATGGCGGTGCTTGGAAAGTCGCCTTAGCCGACTTTATGATCGCGTTAATGGCTCTGTTCCTCGTGTTATGGGTAATGCAAGTGGTCGACAAAGAAGAGCGCAAAGCGATTGTCGCCCACCTACAAATGGCCAGTGTTTTTGATAAGAGCACTGGCAGCCTTTTCGATACTTCACAAAGTATCTCCCCTATTGATCTTGCCTCCGACTCATCGGTGACCAGCCGTCATGACTCAGTGCATACCGTGACCTCTTTTTTCCAGGGTGATCGCGATGGACCAGAGTCGGACTCGCTGATCAACGGCACCTTTGATACCCAAGAGCGCTTAGAAGCCTTGGCGAAAGTGGTCAATGAAATGATGCGCCAGATTAATGCTGATGGGAACGTTGACGTCACGGTCACCCCACAAGGCTTAAGAATCGTGCTGCAAGATGACTACAAACAAAACATGTTCCGACGAGGTGGTTCAACGCTTACTCCTTTCTTTGAAGACCTGTTATTGGCATTAGCACCGGTATTCCAACGCGTTGAAAACCCGATGATCATCAGTGGACACACCGACGCAACTCAATACCGTAAAGCGTTTAGTAGCTCCTCTAACTGGGAACTGTCCTCGTCTCGAGCCAATAGCGCCCGACAAACCTTGGTCGCTGGCGGTATGCCTGAGCAAAGAGTGCTACAAGTCACCGGAATGTCTGACCGAGCGCTGCTCAATCAACAGGATCCTAAATCGAGTGAGAACCGCCGTATTGAACTGTTTATCTTGACCACTCCAGCTGCCGAAGTGATCAGCACCTTATTTGGCGAACAGCCGACTAACGAGGTCGAAAAGGCACGTGAGAAGGCTCAGTTTAATCAACCTGTGTTCCGAACCGATACCATTCGCTTTGAGTCGGAAGGCACCTCTTCCGTTGAGCCACAAGCACTTTAGCTTGCGTGCTTAATCAGGTGTTCTATGCTTAGGTAGAACACCTAAATATGCTAATAATTTCTTATTGATTTCATCGAAGTAGAGCGTGTTATGCGTCAAACTCATCCTCACATTGCAGACAGCAAATCTGACCCGCTTCAAAAAGCATTTTTGTGGCTGATCATTATTGATTACGCGTTGCTTGCTCTGTTTTTAAGTCAGTTATCTACGCTGTCTTTAAAAGGAGGAACGGGGATCAGCTTGCTGCTCGTAGTCTATAACGGCCTACTGACTTTCCTCTGCTTCCGCCGAACCAATAAGCGCGACGCCTACATCATCTACCCAACTCTTTCAGCGACGCTGTTAGCGTTTATCTGCTTTTTGTATTTTTTCTTTTTGGTGTGACTTAAACCCTATTTAATAAGTCATTTACCTCAGGTGTCATCCCCCCCAAAAAAACGTTCATCATTCCCTTGAAAAAGGGAATCTCATACAGTGCATCTCAAACCTAAATAACATGACTTACTCTCTAATTTTCAGTCATCTACGCGAATTAGAAATTATTCGTTGTCACGAAGATGACGGTCTATTTGAGATTGCAGGAGACAGGATGCTGCCGTGACAATTTTTCTTTTCACGGGCAGCTGCAAATCCTCACATCCGAGAGGAGAGTGATTTGTTTCCGAGGTTTTTCGAAGGGATTATTTAAGCAACGCAACTACAGTATGACGACGAACATTCGCTTGTGCGTTGAGGGCTTTAAATGTAGTGGTGAAGTCTTGAGAGAGCTGAGTGAAGTCATTGAGCTTTTGGGAAACTTGTTCTGAAGATGGCACATTAGACTGGCTTTGAATGCGCGTCATTTGGGTATTCAATTGAGATTGAAATTGTCTGGCTTCGTTTAAGCTTACTTGTGCTTGCTGTAGATGTTGATTGACCTTAGCAATGGACTGTTTGATTCCATCTCGAGACGCTAAGTCGAATTTTAACTCCGCCATGCCATCAGGCTCAGCTTGAATATTGAATGCGTTCGCTTGTCCGGCAGGGAAACGGTGTCCTTGCCCAGTAACCAGCACTTGTTGTTGCATGGCCGCATAAGCAGATTCATGGACATCAAACAAAATGCTGCCATCCTGCGATAAAGAGGCACGCATACCCATAGGTATTAAGCTGCGATCAAGCTGTTTCACCGTTCGAACACCATCAGATTGGCCATCAAACTGCAACACAACCGAACCGCCACTTGGGAAATCCAGTCGAATTTGCTCGGCCCTTTCGCTCATACGATGGACGTTGAGTCCTGGAATAGAAAAACGGCGCACATCGGCGGTATCGAGCTTAAGGTTAAGCTCATTATCCACCACTCGCTTGCCATCAAACCTCGCTTGATTCAATGTCGCTTCAATCGTGGCTTTAGAGCGTGCCAACGAATCAGGCATGTTACTGTTAACACCATGCGAAAGCGCTTGGGTCAGTTGGCGTTTAACTTGGGTGAGCTCTTTACCGACACCTTGCAGTGCCTTAGTGGCAATCTGCACTGAAGTAGCGTGTTGCTGACCTTGTGTAAGCAACACGCCTGAAAGTGAATAAGCTGACGTAATGTCAGCTTGAGGTCTTAGCAGGCGCTTTGACAGTGAGGTACTGGTATCAGTGGACGCTTGTGAGGGCGCGATACTGGCCGCTTCTTGCCCTGTTAACTTGATACTATGCGGTCTAACTTCAACCGTACTTACTGCCATAACACCTTTCCTTGTTAACTAATTCTTAGACCTAAATACGGTCGAAAAGCGAGAGATCGTTAATTTTTACATAGCTGGCTTGAGTTGCTTGTAATGCTGCCATGTAGTTGCTGAGACGAACGGATGCTTCACCATAATCCAACGCAGAAATATCACTGGTCACTTTATCAACGAATAGCTTGTTTTCACCGTGTGCGCCATCCATCAAATCAAGGTTATTGTGGCGACCACCGATCTCTGTCATCGCCCCAAGCACGTTACCCAAGGTATCATCTATGGCGTTCAGGCTAGCATCAACTTCAGCTTGGAAATTTGGACTCGGGTTCTTAAATTCAACAATCAACGCATCGATTTGATTAAGTACGTTGTTTCCTCCGCCAAGCTCAAGAATATCCTTGGCCGTCATGTTCGACTCCATGGTGACGCCTTTAGCAACCGTCACCACTCGCTTATCGCTGTTACCATCCACGACATAACCTGCCCCAGAGTTTGACAGTGCTGGCGTATCAGTTTTGGTGCCCGAGAACAAATAGTGGCCTTCTTCATCCTGAGCATTAAACGAAGACTCAATGGAATCACGTAGACTTTCCAGCTCGGTGATCATGCCGTCGCGGTCTTCGTCCGTTAGCGTGCCATTAGAACCCCACAGCACCAATTCACGCATACTTTTTAAACTCTCATTGACCGAATCAAGATAAACCTCTTGGCTTGATAGCGTGGTTTTCACATTAGCAATATTGCGTTGATATTGATTAATTGCGCTGCCTTCACGGTCGAGGTTCAACAACTGAATCGAGGCCATTGGGTCGTCAGACAATTTAGTTAGCCGATCACCGGTCGCCATTTGTTGTAGCACTTTGCCAAGCCCAGCATTATTGGTCTGCAAGCTTTGCAGCATCATCTGGCTAAATTGAGTATCACTGATTCTCATACTAACTCCTTAAAATAACTGCAAAACGGAATCAAACAGCTGGTTAGCCGTACTGATCACCTTCATATTGGCATTGTGCGCATTGGCAAAGGTCATTAGGTTCGCCGCTTCTTCATCACTATTAACGGCACTGACGTTATCGCGCGCTGCCACCGACTGTTCAAACATTGACTGTTTCGCTTGGTAATCTGAATCCGCTTGGCGGGCTTTGATTGCCGTTTCTCCGACCATCGCAGTAAACGCGTCATTCAGCGACAGGGAACCAAAGCCAGTAATGGACACTGGTTTGTTACTGATGGCAATCAAGTCCTTGAGGTTATCACTGTTACCTGGGTTACCATCGCTCGAAAATGCTAACTCATCCGACTTAATATCCGTGATAGTTAAGCTGGCAGCTGGGTTAGCTGGGTCGTAGCTAAATAAGGCTTTACCCGCATTGCCATTAAGATCCTGACCTGCTGCCAAGACCGCATTCACTTCATCCGCCAAGCTACGCGCCATATTATCAATGGCGTCTTGATAGGGTTTGAGTACATCCACTTGATAGTCATGAAGTGAGCCCAACTTACCGCCAAGGTCACCTTTAGCCGCAAAGGTTTGATTGCCAAACTCAATATGGATGTCGGCAAGATATGGATCGCTTGGGTCAGGAATCGCTTTAATCACACTGGCATCGCTGCCCATTACTAAAGGCTGCCCTGAAGCCAATGAGACTTGAATACTGCCATCCGCTTGATTGGTGGTCTTCACTTCCATCACTTTGGAAAGTTCTCCCACAAGCGCATCACGCGTGTCCATCAACTGCGCAGGGTTACCACCCGTGCCTTGCATTTCAACAATTTGCTTATTCACATCCGCGATATTGGACATCAAGCTATTTGCATGAGAAATGGCGGCGTTACGCTGGTCATGTACATCTTTATGTTGATTGTGCAGCGATTCGGTCAAAGTATTGAAGCGGCGAGCTAAGGCCTCCGACTCATTAATCACCTGTTGACGCAGTGGGGTTGATTCAGGCTTTGTCGTTGCATCGTTCAGTGCTGCAAATAGAGAATCTAAACCCGCCGATAAGCTGAAGCCATCAGCCCCTAACATGTTTTCCAACTGACTCATGGCGCTGGTATAACCCGATGCGTAGTTAGCGGCACTGGCCGTTGACCACGTTTGCTTCACCAAATATTGATCGGTCACTCGGCGAATACTGGTCACTTCCACCCCCATTCCGGGGTTGGTTTTATCGTATTTCCCCCCAGCCAACGACGCCATCACCGCTTGCTGACGGCTGTATCCCGGCGTATTAATATTGGCGACGTTTTGAGCGGTCACATCCAATGCCACTCGGTTGGCATTCATGCCTGAAAGCGCAATATTGACGAGGTTCATAACTAGAGCTCCGTTGTTCTAATAAGAGGCTGAGAAAACGCCATGGTCGTGGCCGCCTCGCTTGGGGACTGAATAGTGAAGGCGACGGAATGATCGATGCCATTAATCACATCGTCACTGTGAAGCGAAGCTGTTGTGCTAACCTGTGAAGTTGCTTCCATATCGTTAGCCGACCCTAGGGTGCGTGTCAAGCTAGGGTCGAACTGCACCTCGAGGTTCGAGGCTGATGCTTGAGTAGGGCTTAGCTGTTTCACCAGCATATCGGCAATGCCAGAATTCTGCTTTTTGGCAAGTTCGATAGCCAATTGTCCATCATGCATATCTCGAAACACGCCATGTTGCTGCGACGAGAAAGGGCTGTCTTCATCGGCCAGTACGTCACTACTGCTGCGCATTTGGCGCAGTACCATTTGCAAGAACATGGCTTCGAACTGCCCTGCGACTTCTTTTAGTGCACCTTGCTCATCGGCACTGTGTTTAATGTTGGTCAGAGCGGCATTGTCGTGATAGAGCATGCTATTAATTCTCGTGCTGTCATTCATCGCGTCTATTTTCATCACACTCTCCTAGATCACTACCAACTCAGCATTGAGCGCACCCGCTTCATGCAAGGCCTGTAGAATGGACATCAAATCGGTTGGGGTTGCCCCTAAGCTGTTGACGGCATTCACAATGGTGTTGAGCTCTGTCCCTTCAGGCCAGATCACCATTTGCGCTTGGTCTTCACTGATATCAATTTTCGATTGATCGACCACAACCGTGTCACCGTCAGCGAAAGCATTCGGTTGGCTCACTTGTTGAGACTCAGTAATCGATACCGTTAGGTTGCCATGGCTTACCGCTGCTTCTGTCACTTTTACGTTTTGTCCTACGACAACCGTGCCGGTACGCGAGTTAAAGACGATTCGAGCAGGTTTGCGTCCCTCTACAACACTCATTTCTTCTAGCATCGACATCATGGTCACACGCTGCTGAGTATCTTTTGGCGCGCGCATATCGACACGCACTTTGTTGATGGCAATGGCCACATCTGGACCAAACGTACCATTGATTTCACGAGCGATATTTTTTGCCGTGGTGAAGCTGGCTTTACGCAGATTCAACGTGATTTGAGAACGAGAGTTAAAGTCCGACGGGATCTCACGTTCCAAGGTTGCGCCATTAGGCACTCGTCCCGCGGTGGGCGTATTTACTGCGATTTTAGAACCGCTGCGTCCTTCAGCAGACACTCCTCCAACCACCACATTACCCTGAGCGACTGCGTAGACTTCACCATCCACACCTCGCAATGGCGTTAAGAGTAACGTGCCTCCACGTAAACTCTTGGCATCACCAATTGACGAGACCACTATATCCAACATTTGCCCTGGGCCTGCCATCGGGTCCACCGAAGCAGTGACACTCACCGAGGCGACGTTACGCAATTTTGGATTCGCATCATCACCGATTTGTACCCCAAATTGGCGCAGCATATTGGTGATAGACTGAGCGGTAAACTTCACTTGGTTTCGGTCCCCTTGGCCGTCAAGACCCACAACCAAACCATAACCAACAAGCTGGTTAGTGCGCACACCCTGTACGTCCACCAGATCCATAATTGGGATTTCTACCTCGGCTCTGGCTGATGACATCATACCGAGAGCAAATGCCAGTAGAATTGAAGTAAAGAAATAGCGTTGTTGAGTCATTAGAACGGCATCCATGGGCTGGTAAAGAACTGAGTGAGCCAACCAGCAGAGTTGCTGTCAGCTAAAGCACCACGTCCAGAGTAGGTGATGCGCGCATCCCCTATGCGATGAGAAAACACTTGGTTGTAACGGTCCACATCGTCGGCACGAATAATGCCCGTGACGCGAATAAATTCATCGCCTTGGTTAAGACGAATCCATTTCTCACCGCTAATTTTAAGTACGCCATTGGGCATCACTTCATGTACCGTGACCGTAATAGCGCCTTCTAACTTATTACCTTGGGAGCTAGCGGCACTGCCATCAAAAGCTCGGCTGCCATTAAGACCCACCGCCGTCTCGTCAAAGGTGTTTCCACCAACGGTTGCCGCACCAAAATCCACTTTAGACGTCTTGCCGAATTTGGTATCCGCTTTCTTGCTCGATTGCGTTTCTTCCACCAGCAAAATCGTCAGTACATCACCCACTCGGTACGCTCGACGGTCTTGGAATAAGGTTAAGTTATATTGATGGCGATAGAGGCTTCCTCCCGTTGCTTGTGGCAGCGCGTAATTGAGCTCAGGCGGCGCATACTTTTGTTCATCCGGCTCTGGTGGTACAAACTCTGGTCGAGCTGCACAGCCAGTAAGCACGAGTAGCCCAATTACCACTCCCCAGCGAGAAAGCCATTTCATACCACTTATCCCTTTTCCGTTAATTCCCAACTTTACTAACCTACACCGCTTGTGCGACGAACTTCAGCATGTCATCGGCAGCCGAGACCACCTTGGCGTTCATTTCATAAGCACGTTGGGTGGTGATCATATCGACCATCTCTTCCACTACTTGCACGTTTGAGCCTTCTAATGCGCCTTGCTTGATACTGCCCGCCCCTTCTTCACCGGCAATCAGCTCTTCTGCTTGCCCACTGGCTTCGGTCTCTTTAAACAAGTTGCCGCCAATGGCTTCTAGACCTGCTGGGTTAACAAATTTCGCTAGGGTGATTTGTCCTAGATCCTGTGGCGCAGGACCGTCTGCCGTGGTCGCAGTCACCGTGCCATCAACACCAACAGAGAGTGTCAAAGCGTTATCGGGAATCTGAATTTGAGGCTCCAATGGCAAACCTTGGCTGTTTACCATCAGACCTTCTGAATTGACATGGAACTGACCATTTCGGGTATACATGATCTGGCCATCAGAGTTTTCAATCTGGAAAAAGCCTTGTCCCATCACAGCTAGGTCTAGGTCTTGCCCTGTGTTTTGCGCGCTGCCTTGAGTAAAGACTTTTTGAGTGCCCACCACACGCACACCACTACCTAACTGAACCCCAGTCGGTAGTTGGTTCACTTGGTCGACTTGCGCGCCTGGCTGGCGCTGAATGCTATAAAATAAGTCTTCAAACACCACTCGATCGCGTTTGAAGCCTACGGTATTAACGTTGGCAAGGTTATTGGAAATCGCCGTCATTTTTGTATCTTGGGCGGCCATCCCTGTTTTACTGACCCATAATGCTGAATGCATGGTTTACTCCTTGGCGCGAGCGATTAGCTCGCACTCATTAATTTGTTGCCGGATTGCGCAAGGGTTTCCGCCGTTTTCATCATGCGGATTTGCATCTCAAAGTTTCTGGTAAGTGACATAACGCTAAGCAGTTCATCAATGGCTGACACGTTACTGCCTTCGATATGTTCCGGGGCAAGGTTTACCGTTGGATCAGCGGCAAAAGGTTGACCATCAAGGCTATGCAGCAAACTATCGCTTTCCTTTTGCAGTTGATTCATATCCGGTTTGACCAACTTCAATGTGCCTACTTCCACTTCGGCACCACCGCCTGGAGGAATCACCGAAACACGACCACGTTCACTGATCTCTACCTTTTGGAACTCAGGCAGTACCATCGGGCCATTATCACCAACCACGGCAAAACCATTGATGCTCATCGCACCCAGTTCATCGACTTTGATGTTACCGGCACGAGTGTATGCCTCATTGCCGGTAGGGGTTTGTACACTGATGTAGCCTTCACCCATGATGGCAATGTCTAGCGCTCGGCCCGTTTTCACCACATCGCCAGCATCAAAGCGTGTCGCTGCCGAGTTGGTGACCACCATAGTGCGGCCATCAAAACCAGAACCTTGTAGGGGAATGCTTTTAACGCGTTCCATATCTGCGCGAAAACCTGCAGTGTCCGCGTTCGATAAGTTGTTGGAGCGAACGTGTTGCGCTTTGAGTACTCGGCTCGCCCCTGTGGTTGCTGTGAATAACAAGCTATCCATGCTCTACACCTTATACTGCGTTAAACAGAGCTTGCGTGAGCTTGTCAGACGTTGAGATGGTTTTAGCGTTAGCTTGATAGTTGCGCTGTGCTGTCATCAAGTTCACAAGCTCAGAGGTCAGGTCAACGTTCGAGCCTTCCAATGCACCCGGCGTTAGGTCGCCTAACACACCAGAGCCAGGGGTACCCATGACTGGTGCCCCTGAGCCATAGCTTTGAGTCCATGCGGTACCATTGGTTTTCGCAAGCCCTTGAGGGTTGGCAAAGTTGGCTAACACCACTTGTCCTTGCAGTTGAGATTGACCATTGGTGTAGGTCGCAAACACCATGCCGTTATCTTCAACGCGTACACCTGCTAATTCACCAGAGGTGTAACCGTTGGGATTGTTGGTACTCACACCAAATGCCGCTCCAAACTGAGTGCTGCCTTCGAGGCTAATATCGATGCTCATGGCATTCGCACCTGCCGCAGGAAACGCAACGTTAAAGCTGCCCGTTGGCGAGGCTAGTGTGCCATCCGGATTGAAGGTAACCGGAACCGTTTGTGCTGGCGTACTGCCACCGTCAACCTGAACATTCACTTCCCAAGTATTGTCTGCAGTCTTAGTGAAGTACTGAGTCACCGTATGCGAGTTGCCTAATGAGTCATAAACTTTGGAGGTATATGATGAGTTGAAAGAATCTGGATCTGCTGGGTCAAAAGGATTCACCGTTTGATCGACGATTTTTGAGCTGGCGTCAAAGTTAGCCACGAAGTCCAACTTATCAGTCGCTTGTGCGGCTAGTGATGAAGTACTGATCTTCAGATCACCCACTGAACCCGTCAGTAGATTATTGTTGCTATCAACACCATAACCTTGCAGTTTCGCTCCCGTATTACCAACCACATAGTTGTCTTTATCGGTACCAAATACGCCCGCACGGGTATACAGCGTTTGCCCCATATGGTCTTTAGTGACGAAGAAGCCATTACCATTGATGGCTAAGTCCATAGCACGACCTGTTCCCGAAACCGAACCGTTCTTATCAAAGTTTTGCGAGATGGATGCGACTTCTACCCCTCCGGCTTGCATACCGTTATACACCGCAGAGAATTCTGTGCGCGCTTCTTTAAAACCGTAAGTCGATGCGTTAGCGATATTGTGGCTGATGGTATTAAGCTGAGTGTTAGTAGCGTCCAAGCCACTTAATGCGATATCAAAGCTCATAATGTCCTCTAATTCTGATAATGTGTCTCAGCACGTTGTTGTGCGATGAGCGTAGGCGCTAGGCACCAAACTGACTGATTTGATAGAAAGGCACATTGCCAACACCAGCGATATTCACCATGGCTGCGCCTCCGTTACTTGGAATTCGTACTTGCTTCACTTCACCGGCAAGCAATAAGTTAGGGTCCGCCTGACCTTCTTGAACCTCTACCGATAGCGAGTACTTACCGGGCTTAAGACCCAACTCTTCAGGGTTGATTGAAAAATCCACGTCTCCCGCAGGGTGTGCGCCAAGCGGTACTTTGGTTTTCTGACCGAACTCGTCTTCTACAACTAAGGTCACTTGATTGGATGAATGCGCCAGCTCAACGCGGCCGTTTTGTATCCCGTCCGATAACTCCACTTCATTACCACTGACATACACGGTTTGCCCCACTAGCCCTGCCGTTGAAAGCACCTGCATGTTATCCAGCAGTACCATACTGTTTTGCATCAGCATCGACATATTCTCGGTACTCTGTACCTGTGAGAACTGTGCTAATTGGCTGACATACTCAGTGCCGTCTAGTGGGTTCAGTGGGTCTTGGTTTTGAATCTGCGCCACCATCAAGGTGATAAACTCATTTTGCAGTGACGTTGCGCTGTTCATGTCTTGTGGGTTGGCCGCGATACCAGCATTACTTTGACTCGCAACCGGCGTGTCCGTATCCAGAGCGGTAAATTGCGCGATACTCATTAGCGTCCTTCTCCTAGTCTCAACAAGCCTTGCTGCATGCTTTTCACATTAGCCAGCACTTCAACGTTGGTTTCAAAGCTTCGAGTTGCCGACATCATATCGGCCATTTCCGCCACCACATCGACACCAGGGTAGTACACATAGCCTTCTTCATTTGCCAGCGGGTTATTCGGTTCAAAACGCTGATCGGCTTTGGCATCACTTTGCACCACATCAACAATGCGTACTTCCGCATTCGGATACACATTTTGTCCCGCGGCAAGTTGAGTTTGACTGTATACCGTGGCAAATACTGGCTTTAACGCTTTGTAAGCATCATCTGGGTTAGCCGACACGGCATCAGCGTTTGCCAAGTTACTTGCCACTGTGTTCAATCGCACAGTTTGCGCCGTCATCGCAGAGCCTGCGATGGAATAGATATCAGTGAATGACATGATTAGCGTCCCTCTATCGCTTTAGCCAAACCACTGAATTTCATATTCATAAAGGTCAGACTGGTTTGGAAATCCATGTTGTTTTGGGTGAACTTGGCTTGCTCTACACCGAGCTCAACGGTATTGCCGTCTTTACTGTTTTGGTAAGGCACTGAGTATTGCGTCGCAATGTCCAATTTTGGTGTTGGCGTATGCACACCATTTGGATTGGCTTGCTTCATCACGGTGGTAAAACTCAAGTCTTTGGCTAGGTATCCAGGGGTATCGACATTTGCTAAGTTACTAGCAAGCACCTTGGTACGCTGAACCCGAAAGTTGAGTGCTTGTGGGTGAACCCCCAATGCACTATCAAAACTGATTGCCATGTCTCTTGTCCTTAAATGGGCGAAGTACCAAGGGAAATAACAAGATATGTGCCAATTTTTTTATAAAACAAAAACAATGACTTACATATTTATCAGGAAATGGAACTTCCGTTTTACGGAAGCAAGACGTGGGATGAGGAAGTGGCTAGGAAGTGCTTTTTTGCTGCTGCTTACTTTACCTTCACAGGCCGAAATTCAGCAAAAAATGACGCCACAAGACGTGGAAGTGGCAGTACAACAGTCCGTCTTGGCGGAGATCGAACGCACCGCCCAGAGACAAAACTGGCAACACTACGAAACCAATCTGGTGATGTTCGTTCCAGAGTCAGCAAAACATTTAGCGAAATGCCAAGCACCATTGATTATCACAAGCCGAGATAGTCAGGCACTGCCTGTAGGCAACTTAAGACGCAGTGTGCAATGCCAAGATGGTCACAACGATTGGCGCATCAATACCAGCGCCAAAGTGACCTTATCGCTGCCTGTGGCCGTCGCCAGTCAAACATTAAATCGAGACACTCAGATCACTGCTGCATCAGTACAACTGGAAACTCGCACTCTCAATCGCGCCGTTCATTTCGTTGCCGATTTATCACAAATCATTGGCAACCAAGTCTCTCGCCGTATGCGAACAGGGCAAATCATTGATGCCAGCTTCGTGGTCAAGCCCCCGCTCGTCGAGAAGGGTAATGAAGTCGTCATCATTGCAGCAAAAGGAAAATTCAATGCCAGCACGAAAGGCATTGCGTTGGAAACCGGTGGAGCTGGGGAGCAAATCGAGGTGCAAAATAGCCAATCTAAGAAAGTAATTCGAGCTGTGGTAACAGGTTTGAACCAAGTTCACACTCAATTCTAATTTCTGGCTCAAGATAACAATTTTTGATTTTAGTGCTCGAGTCAAATCGGATTTCTGCTGTAAAAAATAAAAAGACCCAAATTCATCAAGGCAGATTTAATACTGCCTTCACTTTTGCCGCCCTATACTGTTAACGACACAGCGACAGGACAACATAGCAATGAAAATCGACAAGGTGTCCGGTGGGCACGTCCCTCAAACCAACTTTAATCAATCTAAAACACAGATCACTGAAGCTCCGACGCGCAAGACCGTTTCTGAGTCGGCGTTTAATGCCAATACAGCAGCATTGGATAAAGCCCAAGCCGAACTTGCCGCAATGCCGAATGTCGATATGGCAAAGGTTGAGGCGGTTCGTAATGCACTGGCGAAAGGTGAGTTGGGACTAGACGTCAAAGCGTTATCACAAGCAGTAATGCGTTTTCATACAGGACATGAGTCTTAGCCGTTATTTAATGGGCTATGTCTCAGCAAGAGGAATACTAAATGGCAGCAACAAGGACAGAGCTAGTCCAGCAATTTGTACTTTCAATCTCTGAAGACATCAAGCTTTATCGCAAGCTATTGGCACTGCTACAGCATCAAAAAGCGCTGTACTTAAAGTTTGATGGTGAAGCATTGAGTAACAATATTCATAACCAACTGCCAGTTCTCAAGCAACTAGGAAGCAATGCCAGTAAACGCAGCCACACGTTGCAACAACTGCAACTACCATGTTCTGAAAACGGAGCTAAAAAGCTCATTCGCGCTCTGCCAGCCAAGCTGTCCGATAGTATTGCCAAGCAATGGCAAATTCTAGAGGCGCTGATTAAAGAGTGTCAAAAGTACAATCATGACAATGGACAAAGTTCGGCCGCTTTCCATGAGTTACTCGGGGAGTTAACAGGGCAAGAACAACACTGTTATGGGGAACATGTCAGGTAACCTGAACCGCAACATCTACTGTTACCACTTACTATTATGGGTGGGAATTATCTTTGCGTGTCTCTGGTTTCGTCCTAGTCATGCGAATAGTCAGCCGCCAGAGAGTGCAATCCAGCCCCATTTAGACACTCTAAAGCCTTACCAAAAACAGATCATGAAGAAGTTTGAAGAATTCAATCCTTTGGTCAATGAGATCTTCAAACAGCTCTCTAAGCGTTCTCTGCCAGACAGTTTAGTTTTAGTTCCCATGCTTGAGTCCTCCTATAACCCTAAAGCTATTTCGCCTGCAAAAGCAGCCGGGCTTTGGCAGCTAATGCCGGCTACTGCGAAACGTTTTGGGCTCACAGTGACTCAGCAGCACGACCAACGTTTTGAGATAGCGCCGAGCACACATGCGGCGATGCAATATCTCGACTTTCTGTATAACAAGTTTGACGGTGATATTAACCTGACTCTCGCCGCCTACAACGCAGGTGAAGGGCGTGTACAGCGAGCCATCAAAAGAGCGGGTAGTCGGCAATTTTCAGATTTACGATTACCCACTGAGACCACACACTACGTTCACCGGTTTTATGCTCTATTGGCATTAGTCGACGTGAATTCACTAAGACAAGATCGCGTGACGACAATGTGGCTGTTTGCCAGCGAAACCCATTGGCAACAAGCACCGCTTATCGACTTAACACCACTGCCCCCCTTGATTTCGCTGTGACTAAGCTAACAATCTAAAAATTGCTTGTTCCCATCACCTTATTCACTGGTAAGATGCTGACATTCTAACCTATTCACCCAGACTCACTTTCATGCATAACGAACGCAAGGCAATCATCTTCGGATTGTCCGCTGTCCTCCTGTGGTCAACAGTCGCGACGGCATTTAAATTGACTTTAGCTGAATTCACACCAGCACAAATGGTCGCAGCAGCCTCATTCGCCTCAACCCTTGCCTTAGTCGCAGTCTGCGCATTTCAAGGTACCTTGTCGCAAGTAAAGACCACCTTTGTCTCAAACCCATTTTATTATCTGCTACTTGGTTTGATTAACCCGCTAGCGTATTACCTAATTTTGTTCAAAGCTTACGACTTGCTACCGGCTTCGCAAGCTCAGCCCATCAACTACAGTTGGGCCATTACCTTGACCTTAATGGCCGCGGTTTTTCTAAAGCAGAAAATTCGCCCTCAAGACTGGTTTGCATGTGCGTTGGGCTATTTAGGTGTTGTGGTTATCGCCACCAAAGGCGATGTACTGGGATTACAGTTCGATAGTCCTGCTGGCGTCGGTTTAGCTCTGCTTTCTACTCTACTTTGGGCGGGTTATTGGATCTTAAATACTCGCAATACCGCCGACCCTGTTGTTGGTGTGTTACTCGGTTTTTTAGTCGCACTACCGTTTGCCTTTGCCGTCGCACTTTATGAAGGCGCAGCGTGGTCAACCATCAGCATCAAAGGTTGGCTGGCGGTGTCTTATGTGGGTCTATTTGAGATGGGCATAACCTTTGTCTTATGGCTAAGTGCGCTGAAACTAACGCAGAACACCGCTCGTATTAGTAACCTTATATTTGCATCACCGTTTATTTCTTTGATGTTGCTAGCATATGTTATCGGCGAAGAAATACATCCATCCACGTTAGTTGGCTTAGTACTGATTGTTATCGGACTAGTTGTTCAGCAAATCAAACGCAAAGCATAACTTCACTCCGCTTATCAACTGCAGTAAACCAAGCGTTTAAAACGTTTGGTTTACTGCATCATCAGCCGTTTTTTTCATACTTTTTTTACCTAGATCTCAAAAACGAACCTTTTCCGCCCCTCTCTTTATCAGCACAAAACTCCAGAAAAAACCACCAAAATAATCATTAACTCCAAATTGGAAAATGACATGGCCTTTTTGACATTGCATCACTCTAAAAAACCTGTAGAAATGTAAGCGCACTAAATAAATTAATAATCAAAGTGTAAATATTTAGATACAGCCCAACACTCCCTCTACGGATAATAATGACAAAGGAAATGCTTTATGGATAACTCCATTCCTTCATCCAGTGCCGCTCGTCCCGGCATCTCTCAATTAATTCGTTCACTTGGCCCCGGCATTATGATGGCTGCCGCCGCCGTTGGCGGTTCACATCTCGTCGCTTCAACCAAAGCAGGTGCTATTTATGGTTGGCAATTAGCTGCACTCATTCTGCTCGTAAACCTATTTAAATACCCATTCTTCCGAGCAGGTGTTCAATATACCGTAGGTACTGGTGATAGCCTTATTCAAGGCTACGCGGGACTTGGTCGCGGCTACCTTTGGGTCTTCACGATTCTCAATGTTATTTCTGCAGTGGTAAACACCGCAGCGCTTCTACTATTCAGTGCCAGCCTACTTGGTTATTTCCTACCTTTTGAACTACCTTCGTTAGCTCTATGTGGCGTGGTCTTAGTGACTTGTGTAGCAATTCTGTTTGCAGGGCACTACAGGGCATTGGATGGGCTGTCAAAAGCCATCATGGCAACACTCACCGTTGCGACGGTTACAGCTGTCGTTATCGCCGCTTCTAACGGCAGTGTAGCTCCGGCAGATTATCAATCCCCTTCTCCTTGGACGATTGCCGCCATTGGCTTCATTGTGGTTACCATGGGTTGGATGCCTGCTCCAATTGAGATTTCTAGCATCACATCTATGTGGCTCAAGAGTCAGTGTAAGAAACAAAAAGTAACTGCTGAGTCTGCTCTGTTTGATTTCAACGTCGGTTATATTGGTACAGCAGTATTGGCGATTGTTTTTGTCGCCTTAGGTGCTTTGGTAATTCATGGCTCTGGTACTGAGCTTTCAGCATCAGGCGTAGGATTTTCCCATCAGTTGGTGAGCATGTATGCTTCGACCATCGGTGAATGGTCTCGTTATCTAATTGCGGTCATCGCCTTCTTCTGTATCTTTGGTAGTACTATCACGGTGATCGACGGTTATTCACGCGCAATCGCGGAGTCACAACGTCTGCTACAAAATCAAACGGAAGAGAATCCGAAGACTTATCAAGCCTGGGTCATCGTGGTTTCTATTGTCGCGATCTCTATCATCGCCTTCTTTGCTCAAGCGCTAATGCCAATGCTCAACTTTGCGATGATCATGGCCTTTGTGACGACGCCTATTTTTGCTCTTTTGAACTACATTCTTGTCTCTAAAACGGAGCTACCGACAGCTCTCCAAATGGGCAGTAAGCTAAAAGCACTGTCAATTCTAGGCTTAATCTATTTGTTCGGTTTCCTCGCCTTATTCATTTGGTGGAAATGGATAATGTAAAAACAGCAACGCCGAGCTCAATGCTCGGCGTTTTTTTAGGCTAGCGTATAATTATGTATTTGATTACAAGAACGCTAAGAACGGAGAGATACAAAGCAGGATACCCGTTACGATAATCATATTGGTCGCCATGCCTTTATACTTCGCTAAATGCGGGACTTGATACACCAAGTACGCTGGAATCAAACAGCCAACCAAACCAAACACAGGGCTACAAATCGAAGTAAATGATAGGATTGGAGCATTGATGGCGATAGCACCCCAAGCAAGTAAAATAATGAAAACAGTAACCAACTTGCTGATCAATTTAGCATCTACTTGAGACTCATCGTATTTACGTAGAATCACATTCATAGCCAAACCAGTACACGCTTCCTTGAATGCCAAGAATACGCCGAAGAAAGACGTCACAACAGCAAAGATATTGATTACGATACCAGCAATGGTCGCCCAGCTGCCTGGGAAGTATTTAGCAATAATCGCTAACGCAGAAATGTTTTGGTTCATTGCATCAGCCGCTTGGTCTTGGCTGATAGCAAACGTAAAGGAAACAGCAAAGAAGAATACGATAACAAAGAGAATCGCAAAGGCAATCTTCATCGCACGGGTCGCTTTATAACGCGCAACTTCGATAGACTTCTCGTGAGAGCGATAAGAAATCACCATCGGGCTAAGAGACTGGATGAATAAAATTGAGGTCAGCGTAAATGGTAGAGTAATAATGGCATCTTTAATCATAGGGCCTATATTGCCCACCGCTGGAATATTATTAAAATCCCATCTTGCAACCAAAAGCACACCCATTAGTGCAACCAGTGAGAGGACCGTTACTGCCATAAACCCAGACAGTTTAAACAACAGCTTTTCACCTTTAGAGCCGATAAAAGAAAGCACACAAATAAGTGCTAATCCATAAAAAACATTATCGCTTAACTTCGTTTCTGTCACTCCAAATGAATGCAGGTATGATGCACTGTCATTAGTCACTGCTAGGGAATAAACTAACACCCAGATAACTAGCATGATGAAATATAATGCACCTAAAGCCATACCCCAGTTCTTGCCTAAATAGCCAGTAATGACTCCCGGATAGTCAGTACATTCTTTTGATTCAGCCAATGTATTAATGAACAGCTTTTGGAATAAGTACATGGCAGGGTAACCAATAACCGAAGAGAGTAAGAAAACCCAAAGTCCCATTACCCCGACTTGAACCGGAAGAAATACGATACCAGCACCAATAGCCATACCGATACTCATCACAATCCAACCAATATCTACGCTATCGAATTTAATGGCTTTTTGCCATTCTTGCAGCGACATTCCTGCTTTTTCGTAAGGCGTTTCTTGCTCTCTTAGCTCGATGCCATCACTAATCTGTGTCATTGTACGTCTCCGTTTTGGAATTAATTATTGTTCTATTTTTTTGTTATTTTCTAAGTGGAACTTAGATGATTTTTAGAGAGTACATTAACAATATGAGAAAAATTTTTTCCTTTTCTTAAATTAAAATAGATAATTAGAATATAATTCTACTCATAGAGACACCGCACAAAAACAATTTCTCACTTTGATTACAATCAATAAAACCCACCTTTAAACAATGCATATTTGTGACATAGCACAACATTTAACAACAATAAAAACGTTAACTAATATGTCCTTCAAGTTGAACAAGATCACACAATAAGAAATAAAATAACCAAAAATAAATAACCGAACCAATTCCCTCTTATTTTATATCTGCACTAATAATAAATAACAATATATAAAAAGCCTTTTATTTCAAATAAGAATAATAAACCCTTTTATGAAATTTGTTCTAAAATCTACTTATAGGTATTTCTTTGCAATATAAATTCAACAATTACACAGAAAATAACGTTAATAACAAATATTACTAACATGCTATTAAGCACGAATATACGCTCCATAAAGAGAGGAAAGAAGGTGGTTTTAGGCTGAAGAAAACAACCCTACAAGAAAAGTAAAAAAGGCCAATGAAGCATTGGCCTTTTATTGTATTCAATTTAGCTTATTTTTACCTGTCAACACATAGAACAATTTGGGCACCAAAGAGCGTTACTTGTTCACCATGATCTCTAGAATTTGAACATCAGTCTGAGTCATCGCACCATTTGCAAGACTAGAAAGATTACGAATAGACTCATCCACATTTTCTGAGACAATGCCTTCGTTTCCTGTTACGCGAATACCATCCAACGCCATCAATGTCGCCTTAAAAGCAGCACCAGCAGAGGATGAGACCTTCATAGCGCAACTGGTTTTCGCACCATCGCAAATCATGCCTGCCACGTCACCAATCATACTGCATATCGCATCGCTAATTTGCTTGAAGTTACCACCGAGAAGCCATGTCATTCCGGCCGCAGCTCCCATCGAAGCGGTTGTCGCTCCGCATAGTGCCGACAATTTATGTTGATAGCTCTTAATATAGACTGCCATTAAATGAGATAACATCAGTGCTCGAATCATGGTTTCTCGGTCAGCATGCACATGCTCAGCTACTACCACAACAGGCATTGTTGCGGAAATACCTTGATTTCCCGAACCCGAATTACTCATCGCAGGCTTCATCGCACCATCCATACGAGCATCCGACGCAGCCGAAGTTCGACAAAGTACGTCCGTCATCAAGCTTTTAGCAAGCAAACCTTTGTCGACATTACGCTTAAATGTAGCGCCAACTTGCAAACCATAGTCTTGGCTTAACCCTTCATGGGATAGGTCATTGTTCAGCTGATAGGCTTGCTCAATAAAGCTGATGCTTTCTAACGGCGCATTCAGAGCAAAGTCAAAAATGTCCTGTGCACAAGCATCTTTCATTGGACTTTCTGTTGGCTCAGAAGCTGTTTCTGCCTCTTGCTCTTGTGTATTGATGTAAGTGGTTAAGCCATCCTCTTCAATCGACACTACATTAGTATGGCTGTCTGCAATGGTCACAGCGACGCGATGTTCACCATCACTGACCACGACTTTGGCATAAATAATGTTGAGCACGTCGGCTACTTCGACCGTCACTGCACTTTGCAATGATTTCGCTTGAGTCACATCTTCCGGCGTAATATTTTTGAGAACTTCAAGCCCAGCCTCTGGCTCACCAGCCACGGCACCGATAGCCGCCGCGATCGACAACCCAACCATTCCAGTACCTGGAACACCAACACCCATACCATTTTTCATTAAGTTAGGAGAAACATGGACCGAGATCATCTGGATATCTCCAGCAAGCTTTTGAGCGGCAATCGCACTCGCTAGTGCAACCGATACTGGCTCAGTACAACCCAATGCAGGTACGACTTCTTTTTTAATTAAGCGGGTAAAACCATCCCAAAGTTCAGTTCTCATAAATACACCTATACTCACCAAGCCTCAGAATTCCAAGACCGAAAATTATGAATCTCAACCCGTTCAACAAGCGTTTCAGGCTGATATGCTTTTAAGCGAATAGGTACACTATACGAGCTTTGTTAGAGATTTTTTTTACCTTATTTACTATCAAAAACCAAAATTGGAGAATTATTTTCTCCAATTACCTCTTTAAAAGTAAGGTCTTTTAAGTGCATCACATTTTTAGATAGGATAAAGAGAGTTGAAGATGAGAGTTAGTACACGATGGGCTTCTCTAAATGTGTAGAAGCCCAACGAGAGAGAATGCTGAATAAGGATGGTTAATTAAACATGCTGACCAGCTACAAAACCGGAAGACCAGCACCACTGGAAGTTGTAGCCACCAAGCCAGCCTGTGACGTCCATGACTTCGCCAATAAAGAACAAACCTTGGATCGATTTGCATTCCATCGTTTTAGAAGAGAGATGATCGGTATTCACACCGCCAAGCGTCACCTCAGCCGTTCGATACCCTTCAGTGCCATTCGGTGCGATTTTCCAGTGCTCTAATGCTTCGCGAATTGCCACCAACTCTTTGGCGTGGTACTGCTTCAATGGTTTGTCTGCAAATACTTTGCGCTCAATAAGCACTTCCACTAAACGTTTAGGAAGCACACGTGCCAGAGTATTCTTCAAGCTTTGATTTGGATGCTTTTCCAACGAACGAGCAAGCAGTTCATCAATATCCGCTTCTGGAACTAGGTTAACCGACACACTTTGACCCGGCTTCCAGAAAGAAGAAATCTGTAGCACTGACGGTCCAGACAGACCACGGTGAGTAAACAGCAAGGCTTCTTTAAACAAAGTGCCGTCATTAGCGGTAATCTCCGCAGGTACCGCAATACCCGATAGCTCCGCGAAATCCTCTTTGTCTTCCTTGTGCAGAGTAAATGGCACTAAACCCGCAGTTGTAGGTTTTACTTCGAGACCAAACTGCTCAGCAATCTTATAACCAAACGGGGTTGCCCCCAGTTTAGGCATCGATAACCCACCAGTAGCGACAACCAATGATTCACATTCGATAACATCAGTATCAGCGTGCAAAGAGAAACCGGACTCCGTCTTCTCAATACTGTGTACGTCGGTTTGATAGCCGAAGCGAATATTCGGTGTTTCACATTCTGACAGCAGCATCTTGACGATATCTTTTGCCGACTCTAAACAGAACAGTTGGCCGTGATCGCGCTCTTCAAACTCAATGCCGTATTTGCTCACCATGGCAATAAAATCCCAGTTGGTATACTGAGACAGGGCCGATTTCACAAAGTGTGGATTGCTACACAGATAGTTACTGGCAGAAACGTCGTAGTTGGTGAAATTACATTTACCACCACCAGAGATAAGAATTTTTCGACCTGGTTTTTTGGCGTGATCAAGCACGAGCACACTACGCCCACGTTTTCCCGCTTCTGCTGCACACATTAAACCTGCAGCACCAGCACCAATAACAACCACATCTACTTTTTGACTCATCACGACGTTCCGACAAGAATTTCAATAAAAAAAGGATGTGCTGATTGCACATCCTTTCGACAATTTGGCGCTATTTTAGCGACTTCATTAAATAAAGCCAACTCCCCGGAGCCATTAGCCCGGTTCGCGACAACGCCTTATCCTTGTGTTACCTCAATCTCACCTTATAAAAGGTGCCGTAATGCTTTGTCGTTAAAGCAAAAATCCAGCAAACAAGGTGACACCAATAAGCGCACAGCAAAGTACAAACAGCTCACGCACTCTGTCGCACTTTCCGGTAAACACTGGATCGTGGTGGTGGAGGTATTCTTTAGTTTTGAGATAGTGATACAGTCTCACTTGCTTCGACATATTGCCGTGCGCCGTAAAGAAGCCTCGTCCATCCACTTGCTGATAGAGCAACGGATGCGCTTCACGCATGATGAATATAAGTGCGCGTAGTGCTGTCAGATACCTCGCCATATTGACTGAGGTAATGAGCATCAATGCTAATAGAATAGTGTCTCCACTGATCATCTTTTCCTCCCTACATCTTCCTAGACACCCAAGAGAAAAAGACGAACAGTCGACTTTTAGACGCTGAGATTACTCAGCTGGGGCGTCCATAATGGAAGAAGAACCCTCTTTTGCTAACACTGCTAAATCTTTGTCGATAAAGAATAGCGCCTGACCATTCTCACCTACGAGTTCTAGCTTATCTAAGATCCCTTTAAACAATTTTTCTTCTTCATGTTGCTCCGCAACATACCACTGAAGAAAGTTAAACGTTGAGTAGTCCTGAGCGGTGAACGCCACATGAGCAAGCTTGTTGATTCTTTCAGTAATCATCTGCTCATGCTTGTAAGTTTCACGGAACACATCGCCTAGACTTTCGAAATCATGTCTTGGAGCTTCGATGCTACCTAAAATCGGTAACGCACCAGTCTCACTCACATAAGTAAACAGTCTGTGCATGTGCTGCATTTCTTCGTCAGCGTGTTTACGAAGAAATAGCGCCGCGCCTTCAAAACCTTTGTCTTCACACCAAGCACTCATTTGTAAGTATAGATTGGATGAGAAGAATTCGAGGTTAATTTGCTCATTCAGATGCTGAACCATTGCTGGAGAAAGCATTCTAGACTCCTAATTTTATTTCAAAAGTTAACGCCACTATAACATAACTTATTGAGGAGTCTCTGATCTCAAACCCAAACTCGCAACCTGCTGGATACTCAATCGCTACTTTTGATTCTAGAAAACTTTGGCGACTTTGCTCACAATTTATTGTCTTGTTGCTGAGAATTAACTTTATGGACTCCACTTTTTCATCTCTAGCTGGCGCAAAACAGGCTCTCTGTTCAAACGCGATATATTTTTACAGGATCACGAATGACCGCCTGTAATTTGTACTTTGGATAACGATTTGAGATCACATCAACATAATTTTAAGGAGGAAAATGCTATGTTTTCCATAGTACTAACGTCAGGAGGAGTGCGTTATGAGTTATAAACATATTATGGTCGCATTAGATCTCTCAGAAGAAAGCAAAATGCTCATAGACAAGGCGGTCTCTCTCGCGAAGCCACTGGATGCAGAGGTTTCATTTATCCATATTGATGTCAATTATGCCGAGCTGTACACCGGGCTGATTGATTTAAACATGGCCGAGACACAACATCAGGCGATGGAAGCCTCGATGACTCAATTAAGAGATTTCGCAGAATACGCAGGTTACCCAATTAAGCATTCATTAGTAGGTAGTGGTGATTTAAGTAACGAGCTGCGCGATACCATTGGTGAATACAATGTCGACCTTGTGGTATGTGGTCATCACCAAGATTTCTGGAGTAAAATCCTGTCTTCGACTCGCCAGCTTATCAATACCTCACCTGTCGATATGTTAGTGGTTCCGATTAAGGACTAACTTGCAGTAAAAGGCTTCGAAAGGAGCCTTTTTTGATCCGATCTGTATTGATTCACAAAGATGTTACAATAGCTCCATCGTTCACATTAACAACATGTTTAAGCAATGGGTTATCTTTATTCTGTCACTCTGCTTTGGGCTTTTTCTTTTAGCCTAATCGGGGTCTATCTAGCGGGTCAGGTGGATTCGTGGTTCTCAGTTCTAATGCGTGTGGTGCTAGCCGCGTTAGTCTTTTTGCCTTTTACTAACTTTAGACAAGTGCCAGGAGCCTTAAAAGCCAAGCTGATGGCCATTGGTGGTATCCAACTAGGCTTGATGTATTGCTTCTACTATCAGTCCTTCTTATTGCTATCCGTACCTGAAGTGTTGCTGTTCACTGTTTTTACTCCCATTTACGTAACACTTTTCTATGATTTCCTAAAAGGACGCTTTTCTCCTTGGTATTTTATCACTGCCGCGATTGCGGTGGCTGGCGCTGCCTTTATCAAATTTGCAGGTATCAACGACAACTTCATCACGGGCTTTCTCGTGGTACAGGGAGCCAACCTCTGTTTTGCTATTGGACAGGTTGGTTATAAATATGTGATGGAGCAAGCAGACATTGAACTGCCACAGCATAGTGTGTTTGGTTACTTCTACTTTGGAGCAACCATCGTGGCAACGATCGCCTTTGCGCTGTTTGGCAGTTTTGACAAGATGCCGACCACCAGCCTGCAATGGGGCGTGCTGATTTACTTGGGTGTAATTGCATCGGGCTTGGGGTATTTCATTTGGAACAGAGGGGCGTGTCTGGTCAATGCAGGGGCGCTAGCCGTGATGAATAACTTATTGGTTCCTGCCGGGCTTATCGTCAATATTGTGATTTGGAATCGCGATGTGGATTTAGTAAAACTGTCGATTGGAGGCGGAATCATTCTGCTGTCGTTAGTGGTCAACGAACTGTGGGTGAAACCGAGAGCGGAAGCCCAGTTCAATAACGCTTAGGACTTCCATCTAGAGAAAACTAGTGCAGCTGTTCTGGCTGCACTTTAACAACCTGCTTCTCAACCACATTAGCCGCGAGCTGATACTTCTGTTCCAACTTACTCTGTTTACGAGCGAGCTTTTGGCTCTTCTTGAGTACTTTCAGCAACTTCTTCTGAGCTTTTTTCTGTGCCTTTAGGGCCTTCTTGGCTCGTTTTACCGCTTTTTTGTCCACGACGTCCATCATCTCTGAATCAATCAAATTTGCCTCTAACACTGATGTTTTGCTGACTTTTTTCTCTGAGAGCTTTTCCAACTTAGCAGGGCGAATTTGAGGCAAAGCTTCAGCAAGAACACCACATTGCTGTTGCTCGTGAACTGGCTTATTTTGACAAGAGGCAGGAGGAATCGCTGCAGGCTTGCACAGCGTTGATTTGTCCACAGAAGATCGGGAACAGGAGCGGCATAGGTATTTAGGCTCAGTGACTAATCGGTGTATTTCACCGAGGTTGTCGCTAATATCACGACGATTTAACTTACACAGACGCTTACTCATACCACTCTCCAACACCCAGACAACGAAAACAGGAATGATTCTTAGTTAGATATAACGTCTAATGCGGGCAGTTTCAAGTAACTTGCTCCAGTTACAACGAGCAAATTACTCAAATAAACAAATGAAGAGCGTTAACTCATTGATGCATTGACATAAACATCAAAACGGTTTTTTTTGGTTTCAATCGCCATTGTCGGTTTTTTCTCATCCAGCCAATTGGCGTAATCAGGACGTTTCACCACAACCCGCTTAGTCGCAAGCTTCAGAGCTGGATCCAGTAACCCATCGGCATCTGTATCAGCGCCGACCAAAGACTGGAAAACTCGCATCTCTTTTTTTACCAGAGCAGATTTTTTCTTGTTTTCTGGATGCGGGTACATCGGGTCAAGGTAAACGACATCGGGGCGTTCAAACTGGCTGTCATCGGCGAGGGAATCCAAAGCTTCCAAGCTTGATGCGTGCAACAGAGACATTCGCTCGCTGACCCACTCTCCGATTTCTTCATCCTGCTTGGCACGTGAAAGACCGTCATCAAGTAAAGCGGCCACTACCGGGTGTCTTTCTACCATTTGTACTTTACAGCCCAGAGAAGCTAGTACAAAAGCATCGCGGCCCAGACCTGCTGTTCCATCAAGAACGGTGGGGGTCGCACCTTTATTTAACCCTGCCGCTTTAGCAATAGCCTGTCCCTTGCCACCTCCAAACTTACGACGATGAGCCACCGCACCACCAGCAAGATCAACAAAGATAGCGCCTAGTTTAGGCTCATCCAACTTGCGTAGTTCTAGCCTTTCTTCAGTTAAAACCAGAGCGAACTCAGACGATTGGCACGCCGTTAAGCCCCAACGACTGGCAAGATCCAGTAGCTGTTGTTGGCGTGGCTCATGTTCGCAGATAAGTTGGATTTGCAAGATAGGCTCCGAATAAGGCTAAGGTATAGCGCGCAAGTTTACCTCAAGTCGCAACGGTGACCAATAACCGTGATCCGCACTAAGACGACCAGATGGAAATAGTGATAAGCTTTAGCCCCATCAATACGACCATAACCTAGGACTCGATATGCATGCCACTAATGGACTTGATGACCTCGACAAAGCGATCCTAAAAACACTGATGGAAGATGCCCGTCGCCCCTATGCAGAGATGGCGAAGCAATTCGATGTCAGCCCTGCCACTATCCATGTGCGCATTGAAAAGATGAAAGCCGCTGGAATTATCGAAGGTACCGAAGTGGTCGTGAATACCAAAAAACTCGGCTACGACGTGTGCTGTTTTATCGGTATTAACCTTTACGCTGCGCGTGACTACCATTCTGCACTAGAGAAACTAAATGCCTTGGATGAAGTGGTTGAAGCCTACTACACCACAGGGGCATATAACATCTTCGTGAAGCTGATGTGTCGCTCAATTGAGGAGTTGCAGCACGTGTTAATCGATAAACTGCAAGCGATTGAAGAAGTACAATCGACGGAGACATTGATCTCGTTGCAGAACCCGATTAGTCGCAATGTGAATCCTTAAGGGTTGTGTGCGCCGTATGTAGATTCCTGCGAAGCTAGCGGAATGACGGAACATTTTGAGGAAATATACTTTTAAGTCCGTCCCCCCTGCGCAGGCAGGGATCTACTCCAAAGCCCCACCAACCCAAAAAAAGGCGCTCTTTAGAGCGCCTTTTTACTATCCCAAGTGAAGGATTAAACCCACTTAGTCTTCGTTGCTTCTTTCACTGCAGACATAACCAGCGTCGGTAGTGATGCTGCCATAACGACACCGAATAAGTGACCTGCTGCTAGTGCTTCCGTGTTGAAGATTAGCTGACCTAGACCGGTATAAATAACCCCTAGCGATAGAATCGCTGACACCGCTACCGCACCTAGTAGATACGGGTTAGTGAATGGGTTTCTGCGGTATAGCGACGTAAAGGTACGTGAGTCAAATAGGTGCCATAGCTGAGCAAACACCAGCATCGCAAATGCCATTGTCTGTGCGTAGTTCGCTGAGAAACCGTTCGTCAGTGCCCAGTTAAACGCCATGTAGCTCATGCCACCTAGTGCCAGACCACGAGTCAGGATACGAGTACCTAGATGGTCACTGAAGAAGCTCTCGTTACGTTTGCGAGGCTTACGCTCCATCAGATCTTTCTCTTCTGGCTCAACACCTAGCGCTAGTGCTGGTAGACCGTCCGATACCAAGTTGATCCATAGAATCATTAGCGGTGTTAGTGGCAAGATAGCCTCTGGGCCCATCATTAAGAATGCGAACAGAATTACCGATACTTCACCAACGTTCGCTGTCAGAGCCTGACGGATGAACTTACGAAGGTTATCGAAGATTTGACGACCTTGGCGTACCGCTTTCACGATAGTGCTGAAGTTGTCATCCAGTAAGATAAGGTCACCTGAGTCTTTCGCAACCGACGTACCAGTAATACCCATGGCAACGCCAATGTCTGCGCGGCGCAGTGCTGGCGCATCATTCACACCATCACCTGTCATCGCAGCCACTTCGTTGTTGAACTGTTGAGCTTGAACGATACGTAACTTGTGCTCTGGCGTTACACGGGCAAATACCGCAACTTCTGGACAGATTTGACGAAGCTTATCATCATCCATCTCATCGAGCTCTGCACCCGTCACAACCAAGTCTTTCTCACTGCGGATGATACCGATATCACGAGCAATCGCCGCGGCAGTTAGCGCGTGGTCACCGGTGATCATTACCGTTCTTACCCCTGCTTGGCAGCAGCTTTCAATGGCATCGCGTACTTCAGGACGCGGTGGATCCATGATGCCGTATAGGCCAAGCACAGTAATGTCTTTCTCAAGCTCGCTATGGTCACGCTCAAGGTCAGCTTCAGATAACGCTTTATAGCCAACCGCTAGCGTACGTAATGCATCTTGAGCAAAGTTCTCAATCGCCGCTTCATAGTTCGCCACAATCTCTTCGCTCGGGCTTGCCGCTAGCGCTAAGTTGCCGTCTGTCGCGGTTGGTGTGTGGTCTACTGGCATACCATCAACCATAAAGCCTGCAGCATTGCGAAGAATCACATCTGGTGCACCTTTAATCGCTAGGAAATGGTTACCCTCTGGATCTTTAACAATCACTGATGCCATCTTACGAGAAGAGTCGAATGGGAACTTCTCAACAATTGAATAGCCGCCTGAAGTCAGCATCTCAGATTGGTTAAGACCCGCCTTCGCCGCCGCCACAATCAGGGCACCCTCTGTTGGATTACCACGAACCGTCGACTTGTCGCCATCCATGATGTATTCAGAGTCATTACATAATGTTGCAACCACTAGCCCTTTCATCATTTCTGGGCTTTGCTTTGCATCTGTGCTGTGCGATAGCGGCTTAAATTGACCTTCAGGGCTGAAGCCTTTACCACTTACTTCCCAGTAACGACCGCTTGCATCATACGCCTTCATTACCTGCATTTGGTTTTGGGTGAGCGTACCTGTTTTATCTGAACAGATAACTGTGGTAGAACCTAAAGTCTCTATCGCCGCCAACTGCTTAGCCAGAGCATTATTCTTCACCATACGAGTAGAACCCATGGTCAGAACAATAGTGATAACCGTAGGAAGACCTTCAGGAATAGCGGCTACCGACAGTGAGATACCTGTATTTAAGATCTCTAGCCAAGGCATGCCATAATAAAGACCAATCGCACACACTACTGCTACTACGCCAAGCGCAACTAGCATCAAAGTCTTGGCGATGGTATCCATACGCTCTTGCATTGGTGTCTTAGTTTCTTCAGTGTTCGCCATCAGGTCGGCAATGTGACCTACTTCGGTCTGCATACCTGTCGCCACAACTAAACCTAGACCCGTGCCCGACGTAACCATGGTAGTCATAAAGCCCATGTTTAACTGGTCACCAAGACCTACCGTTTCGTCGTCAATCACTTTAGCCGTTTTATCTACCGGCTCAGATTCACCAGTCAGTGCCGCTTCGTCGATAGATAGACGATTAGCTTCTAAGATACGAACGTCAGCCGCTAGGATGTCACCTGTGCTGATTTTTAAGATATCACCAGGCACGATGTCGCTTGCTGGAATATCAATCCATTCACCATCACGCTTCACTTGTGCAGACGGTGCGGCCATTTGGCGCAGCGCTTCCATCCCTTTCTGAGCTTTGAATTCTTGCCAGAATGCGATAAGCGCATTGATAAAGATGATCGCGGTAATCGCGATAGCATCCACTAAGTGTCCGGTGAAATAGGAAACAATGGCACCCACACCTAGAATGAAGATCAGTGGGTTTTTAAATTGATGAGCAAAGAGTTCAAGCGCAGATTTTCCTGCCTTTTCTTGAAGTTCGTTTTTACCGTACTGAGATTGACGCTCCGCCGCTTCTTGTGAAGACAAACCTTGCTCTGGCGCTACACCCATCATCTGCTGGGTATTCTCAACGGTTTCAGTGAACCACTTTTTAGTCATAGGGGATACTCCGAATAAATTCAGTCGACACCGGTAGAATGGCAAACCGATAAAAAGCAATCGCTGAATATAAATTTTTAAAATCTCAACGCCGTTTGCATGTTTATTAACAATTAATGCGTAAGCGATGAGTAAAAATAAATTACCCGAAACCAAATAGGCTTGTAATTAACTTTCGGAGCGCTTACATGCACTCTAGGACGATTCTTTGACTTAAAACAAACTAGTTTTTTATTCAGAGCTTAGAACTAATTATTCATTGTAAGCAGATTTTAATAACACCTAATTTTCACTGAAATAACACTTCTGTTTTTTCGAATATTGAAACTTGTTTACACGACGGACCTTGTTCAAGGTCGGAAGGTTTTGATGACGAATTATCGATTATTAATCGCTATTCAATAGTTATTCAATTGGGGAGATATATCATCTTAACGGTTTTTTCTACCCACTTAACTATTGGCTCAGCCGGTAAAATTCGCTTTCTCAACATAATAAAAAAGCCCTCAATCAAAGATTAAGGGCTCCAAATATTACTTCAATTAGATACTACGCACTGATGCCAGAATGACGTAATAGAGCATCGATCTCCGGCTCACGACCACGGAAGCGCTTAAATAGCTCCATTGGTTCTTCACTGCCACCCATTTCAAGGATGTTATTCAAGAAGCTTTGTCCGGTTTCTTTATTGAAGATGCCTTCTTCCTCAAAACGTGAATAGGCATCGGAAGACAACACTTCTGCCCACAAGTAGCTGTAGTAACCCGCGCTATAACCTCCCGCAAAGATATGACCAAAGCTGTGTGAGAAACGGTTCCATTCAAGACTTGGAAGTACGGCCACTTTCGACTTCACTTCTGCCAAGGTCTCTAGCACGCGTGCACCGATGTCTGGATCGTATTCCGTGTGCAGCGTGAAATCGAACAAACCAAACTCAAGCTGACGTAAAATAAACATCGCAGATTGGAAGTTTTTCGCCGCTAGCATTTTGTCGAGCATCTCTTTAGGTAGCGGTTCGCCTGTCTCATAGTGGCCTGAGATAAACGCAAGTGCCTCTTCTTCCCAGCACCAGTTCTCTAGGAACTGACTTGGCAGCTCAACTGCATCCCAAGGAACACCGTTAATGCCTGACACCGCCCCCGTATCAATCTTCGTCAACATATGATGAATACCATGACCTGTTTCGTGGAACAAAGTCACGACTTCATCATGAGTGAACATGGCAGGTTTACCGCCGACTGGCTTATTGAAGTTACACGTTAGATACGCCACTGGTGTTTGCAGTTCACCGTCAAGATCGGTGCGTCGTACACGACACTCATCCATCCACGCACCGCCACGTTTGTGCTCACGCGCATACAGATCAAGATAGAAGCTACCGCGCAGTGTGTCAGTGCTATCAAAAATATCGAAGAAGCGTACTGACTCATGCCAAGTGTCCACCCCTTCACGCTCTTTAATCTGCATCCCGAAGACGCGGTTTAGCACTTCAAACAGCCCGCTGACCACTTTTGATTCTGGGAAGTAAGGGCGCAGCTCCTCATTAGAGAATTGGAACAGGTGCTGTTTTTGCTTCTCACTGTAGTAAGCAATATCCCAAAGGTTTAGCTCAGTCACGCCGAACTCTTTTTCAGCAAACTGGCGTAGCTCTTCTACTTCACGCTCACCTTGAGGTTTAGCTTTAGTCGCAAGATCATTCAGGAAACCAAGCACTTGAGCAGGGCTTTCTGCCATCTTGGTCGCCAGTGACTTTTCACTATAAGTACCAAAACCAAGCAAGCGCGCGATTTCATGGCGCAGCTTAAGTTGCTCAGCGATAATCTCAGTGTTGTCCCATTTACCCGCATTTGGACCGCGATCAGAAGCGCGCGTCACGTAGGCTTCGTATAGCTCTTTACGTAGCTCTTGGTTATCACAGTAGGTAAGAACAGGAAGGTAAGACGGAATATCCAATGTCAGTAGATAACCTTCTAATTCTTTCGCCTCAGCTGCCGCTTTTGTCGCCGCGAGTGCCGATTCTGGCATACCGGCTAGCTCTTTCTCATCAGTAATGTGCTTAGTCCAACCCATGGTGGCATCTAGGACATTATTAGAGAATTGCGAGCCTAGCTCAGACATACGCTTGCTGATTTCACCATAGCGATGCTGCTCATCGGCTGGCAGACCAATACCAGACAGCTCAAAATCACGCAGTGAATCTTTGATGGTTTTCTGTTGCGCTTGGGAAAGCGTGTTAAACGCGTCACTGGCTTTGATCGCTTTGTACGCTTCATACAGCCCCTTGTGCTGCCCCACCCAAGTGCCGTATTCAGAAAGAATTGGTAGGCAGCTTTCATACGCTTCACGCAATTCATCACTGTTCATCACTGAGTTCATATGGCTCACAGGTGACCATAAGCGGCTAAGCTTGTCATCAATCTGCTCGATTGGCGCAACGACATTGTCCCAAGTCGGGTTGGTGTTACCTTCAAGCACTTCATCTATTTTAGCTCGGCATGCCTCAATCGCTTGTTCAACAGCTGGCTTCACATGCTCAGGCTTAATTTGAGAGAAAGGAGGTAAGTCGGTAAACGTCAGTAGTGGATTTGCCATGCAGCGTCCCTTTTTAGTTATTGGATTCCCTCACTTCATTGGAAGGCAAGTGAGCGTAATTAATAGATAAATGTAGTCTCGAAAGAGAAATTTCAATCCTTCGAGATTCAATTACGGTGATTCAAAACACCAACTCCTCTGCCGCTTCTCGTCAGAAGAGGTTATAATCCGTCCATTATTGTTAAACAGAGTCTTTATTTTGCTGAGCTATCGTCACAGTTTTCACGCGGGTAACCATGCCGATGTGGTTAAACACATAGTACAAAGTCTTATCCTTAATTCACTAAAAAACAAGGAAAAGCCATTCGTTTATCACGATACTCATTCGGGCGTAGGCCGTTATGACCTTACCCACGAATGGTCTGAGAAAACTGGTGAATATAAGCAAGGCATCGGTCGTATTTGGGGAAATGCCGACATTCCTGAAGATATCGCCAGCTACATTGAATCGATAGAGACACTGAACAACAGCGACACACTGCGTTATTACCCAGGTTCTCCTCGTGTGGCGCGTGCTCATTTGCGTCCTCAAGACCGTATGGTATTAACAGAATTACACCCAAGCGACTTTCCATTACTTGAGCAAGAATTCCATCGTGACCGTCAAGTCAAAATCTTTAAAGAAGACGGTTTTAAGCGCTTAAAAGGCAGCTTGCCACCAGCAGAACGCCGTGGTTTGGTCTTGATCGATCCACCTTATGAACTCGCTCGTGAATATCGTGATGTCGTGACGGCCATTGCCCAAAGTTATAAACGCTGGGCAACGGGTATTTATGCGATTTGGTACCCTGTGGTCAATCGCTATGATATCGACGATATGATTGAAGGCTTAGAAGGTCTTGGTATTCGCAAGATTTTGCAAATCGAACTTGGTGTCTCACCAGATACTAACGAACGCGGAATGACAGCTTCGGGCATGATTGTCATCAACCCTCCGTGGAAGCTAGAGCAGCAAATGAATGCCATTTTGCCGTACCTTAAAGACAAGATCGCTCCAGCAACAGGCCACTTTAAAGTGGAATGGATTGTCCCAGAATAATTTTGGGGAAACACATTCAATCTCAAGAAAAGGCGTAATCAATTGTTTTAAAGCAATATTGCGCCTTTTTTAATTGCGCTTATTTTAGCTCTCAAGAAAATATTTCGACTTTTTTGAAATTATTTTCGTCTTTCTTTCTCCTCCCGCGTCTTACTAGTGAAAGTACCGAAGCCAAGTGCAATGTGTACACCCTAATAGCCTAGTGAGGAAAACTCAGATGATTAAGATGGTTAGCTTTAAGATTTGTCCTTTTGTTCAACGTGTCACGGCGGCACTGGAAGCAAAGCAGATACCGTACGAGATTGAATACATCAGTTTAAAATACAAACCACAATGGTTCCTAGATATCTCACCCAATGGTCAGGTACCCGTGATGATCACGGAATCAGGGACTGCTTTGTTTGAATCAGACGCCATCATTGAATACATCGAAGATGAATACGGCCCGATTGAGCAAGGCGTAAGTAACGAACAGCGCGCACTCGATCGTGCATGGAGTTATTTAGGCTCTAAACACTACCTTGCGCAATGCGGCACAATGAGCAGCAAAGATAAAGAGACCTTTAAAGAACGTGCGGAAAAGCTGATTAAAGCATTCCAAAAGGCAGAGAACCAGCTATCTGGCAACACCAAGTTCTTCAAGTCGGACACCTTCAGCAATGTTGATATGGCGTGGTTACCACTCTTGCATCGCGCTGCGATTGTTAAAGCGCATTCAGGTTATGATTTTTTCTGCGGACTGCCAAAAATGCAAGCGTGGCAACGCAACATCATGGAATCAGGATTGGTCGAGAAGACCGTCTCTAGCGACTTTGAAACGCGGTTTGCTGATTTCTACCTAACTAATACTTACCTTGCTACTGGAAAAGACGTACAGGCTAAACAAGATTGCTCAACATCAAGCTGTTGTGGCTAAGCGACTTTTATAGAGGGCGTAATGCCCTCTTATCTCGTCATTAATCGTTATTACTCATAATTAACTCTGCTTTTTCCCATTGGAGAAAGTTGCTAGACTCGATTTATAGTATGGATAGCGATTCTTAACAAAACATTGCGATGATATTGAGTTCCCTACTCTTCACCCCAATGTATCTGTTACTAGCAATCATAAAATTAATAAGCTCTCGGAGAACGTAATGGCAACGCATTTTGACTATATCTGTATTGGTGGTGGCAGCGGCGGTATCGCATCTGCTAACCGTGCGGCAATGTACGGCGCGAAGGTCGCGCTGATTGAAGCTCAAGATCTTGGCGGTACCTGTGTAAACGTTGGCTGTGTGCCAAAGAAAGTCATGTGGCACGGTGCACAAGTTGCTGAAGCGATGAACCTGTACGCAGAAGACTATGGTTTTGATGTCGACGTTAAAGGCTTCGATTGGAGCAAACTGGTTGAGAGCCGCCAAGCATACATTGGCCGTATTCACCAATCTTACGATCGCGTGCTTGGCAACAACAAAGTTAATGTCATTCGTGGTTTTGCTAAGTTTGTTGATGCGAAAACTGTCGAAGTGAACGGCGAGCACTACACAGCTGATCACATCCTTATTGCCGTTGGTGGTCGTCCAACCATTCCAAATATTCCAGGCGCAGAATACGGCATCGATTCTAATGGTTTCTTTGAGCTAAGCGAGCAGCCAAAACGCGTTGCAGTTATCGGCGCAGGCTACATTGCAGTAGAAATCGCAGGTGTACTACACGCACTAGGTACAGAAACTCACCTATTCTGCCGTAAAGAATCACCTCTACGTAGCTTTGACCCAATGATCATCGAGACGTTGGTTGAAGTAATGAATACCGAAGGTCCAACGCTGCACACCCACTCCGTGCCTAAAGAAGTGGTTAAAGAGGCGGACGGTAGCCTAACGCTACATCTTGAAAACGGTGAGAGCCAAAATGTTGATACGTTGATTTGGGCAATCGGTCGTCACCCAGCGACAGATGCAATTAATCTTGGTGCTACAGGTGTGGCAACCAACGATCGTGGCTACATCAAAGTCGATGAGTACCAAACCACGAATGTAGATGGTATTTACTGTGTTGGTGACATCATGGAAGGCGGCATTGAGCTCACTCCAGTTGCCGTTAAAGCAGGTCGTCAGCTTTCTGAGCGCCTATTTAACAACAAACCAGATGCGAAGATGGACTACGACCTAGTACCAACTGTGGTATTCAGTCATCCACCTATCGGCACCATCGGCCTAACCACACAACAAGCGGAAGAGAAGTACGGCAAAGATAACATCAAAGTCTACACCTCTGGCTTCACTGCTATGTACACAGCAGTAACCAAGCATCGCCAGCCATGTAAGATGAAACTGGTTTGTGCTGGCCCAGAAGAGACGGTTGTTGGCTTGCACGGCATCGGCTTTACTGTTGATGAAATGATTCAAGGTTTTGGCGTTGCGATGAAGATGGGCGCGACCAAAGCAGACTTCGACTCTGTCGTGGCAATTCACCCAACGGGTTCCGAGGAATTCGTGACGATGCGCTAACGCATACACTCTATTTTCAAAGCCCAGCACCTCATGCTGGGCTTTTTTGTTTTAGAGTCATTGCACACTTCAACGAGAGTTTCACCTTAGCCACTCAAGTAAGGTTTGAAATGCCTCGCATAGAGAAAGCATCAAGCACGAAATTCATGGGTTTCACGATCACTCTTCCATGGCCTTTTCTATAGTTTGTTGCGCTAGAAAGTAACGCCTTCTCACTACAGGTGAATCTATCTAGCCTAGATAAATAATATTGAAAAGGAACGTCAGATGAAAACCTCTCGATGGCTTATGGCAGCAAGCACTACCTGCTTAAGCTTACCTACCCTTGCGGTAAACCCGCACCCTGATCCACAAAATCCAACCGGGTATATTATTGCCCGTAGCGACATACAAAATAGTGAAGCAAGCAAAACTAGCAGCCCAATGTACAGAGTGTGGGCTGAGGCATTGCAGACAGCCTCAAACTCTGTCGTGGATTCGATTGATGCAGGCTTAGCAACCAACCCAAGTAACGTAAAACGGGCTGAGCGAGTCTTCCCACGTGATGAATGGGACTTTCTCACTCATATGGCTGCGCCAGAGTACACCTATCAGCGCTTTTTACAGGCTATTGGTAAATTTCCAGCGTTTTGTGGTGACTATAGCGACAATCGAGATGCCGATGCTATTTGTAAGCGTTCCATCGTGACCGCCTTCGCCCATTTTGCCCAAGAAACCGGAGGTCACATCGCCAAGGATAACTCTTGGGATAACCCTTTAGCTCTCGAAGAATGGCAGCAAGCACTGGTTCATGTGCGCGAAATGGGTTGGTCCGAAGGACAGCCAGGCTATACCACGGGGTGTGGTCAGAATGATTGGCAAAACAAACGTTGGCCTTGCGCCGCCAACCAAGGCTATTTTGGTCGTGGCGCTAAACAACTCTCTTACCACTTCAACTATGGTCCTTTTTCTGAAGTGATGTTTGATGGTGATGCAACGGTGTTACTCGATAGCCCAGCGCTTGTGGCTGACTCGTGGTTAAACCTCGCCTCTGCTATCTGGTTTTTCTTAACGCCACAAGCACCAAAGCCCGCCATGTTGCATGTTATTGATAGAACTTGGGTCCCATCTCAGCGAGAAGTAGAGGCTGGTATTGGCTATGGGTTTGGTACCACCATCAACATCATCAATGGTGGTATTGAATGTGGGGAGCAGAATAAAAACAAAGGGCAGCCAATTAACCGAATTCGTTACTGGGAAGGGCTCGCTGCACACTATCAGATTCCCATTGAAGCCGACGAGACCAATACGTGTTGGCAACAAACCCCTTATGGAAGCTTGAACTTAAACGGCGCAACAGATGTACTTTACACTAACTGGGAAGCCAGTTGGGCTTATCATGCTGACCGTCCTGAAGGCGTCTCTTTTGAATGTAACTTGGTCGGTTACCAAACTGCTTACTCTGCTCTCGTACCCGATGACTATGAAAAATGCGTCACCAACTTTTATGGCTCCCACGCCAATTGGCCAGAAGTGCGGATTGTGGACACTCTTCCCTCAACAGATAACGGCAATGGAGGTACTGGCGACGGGAATAGTGGTGGAAGCGCCACCACGTCACCTGAAATTAATCTAGTTACTTGGGTTCCGGGTAGTACATCTGTCAGCAATGGCGATACCGTAAGCTACCAAGGAAAGTGTTTTATTGCTAAGAACAACCCTGGTGTTTGGGAGTCACCCACACAATCAAACTGGTTCTGGGGTGAAGTCGTTTGCCCTTCAGCGTGATCAAACCAGTAAAAGCTGCTCTGTATGGAGCAGTTTTTACACAACTTTTATCTAAGTACTCTTCCCGCACCTGATTATATTTCTTATAGTTTCTAAAGACTGTAAGGAGTTATTAATGGATAAAAAGCACATATTTTTCTTCGATGCCATGCGCTGTGTGGCGGCACTCGCTGTCATCATTATTCATGCGCTAGGCCCTTACCGTCATGAACTCGGACAGATCCCTATGGGCGAATGGGTTACCGCTATCACCTTTAATGGATTCAGTCGCTGGGCAGTCCCGGTGTTTATTTTGATAACCGGCGCTCTCATGCTCAACGACAAACGACCGTTTGATATGAAATATTATCTGTCTCGTCGTCTCGGCAAAGTGCTGATTCCATTTATCGCATGGTCACTTTTCTACGCTTACTTATCCGGATGGACCATTGAAGGCTTTAACGGCAATACGGTTAAAGAAGTCTTATCTGAGAGCTATCACCATCAGACCTATTACCATCTTGGGTTCTTTTACTACTTTATTCCGCTTTATGTGGCGATCCCGTTCTTGCAGGTGTTCGTTCGCAAGTTTGATGACAGCGCACTTTACGCATTTACCGGCCTTTGGTTACTCACTACGCTGTTGTTCTTATTAAGAGTTGATGGTCCTTGGAGCGAGCAGTTCTGGCTTTATATGGGCTTATTACCTCTGGGCTATATCCTGTATCAAAAGCTGCCAGCGAGCCGAGGCGTGGTTACTGTGTCCATTATTCTGGGTATTGGCGCGATGGCGCTGAGCAGTTATATGGTAGTTCACGGAAGTATTGACGAAGGTCGTTATTATGTTGGACGCTGGTTCTCTTACAAGACTCTAAATACCGTCCTAGCGGCCAGTATGATATTTATTGTTTGCAAAGCCTACGCCGACAAGCTTTGGCCAAGAGCAAAGAAAGTGGTGAGCTTTATTAGTAAATACAGCTTGGGTATTTATATTCTTCACCCGCTATTCCTGTGGCCGATGAACGAACTCGGCCTACATCAAGGTCACCCAATCTATATGATTCCATTTTGGGTTATTGTCAGCGGCAGTTTGGCATTAGCAACCAGTTGGTTGCTGTCACTCAGCAGTAAGACTCGTTGGTTATTGCCTTAAAGGTTATTTACCCACACACACTACATTGAGCAAAGTATTGCCTTTTAACGGTGATACTTTGCCATTAGTAAACAGCCCTTTCTGACCATCTCCCCAATACGGCATTTGTAGTGGCCAGCGATTTTTCTGCATCACTTGTGATTTTACCAAGGCTTGCCAGTCTTCATTACTCGCCAAATGCATATCAAGGTCACTGCATACCTTTATGGCAGACTGATAACTCAAGCGGTTCCACGCTTTATCATGTTCCATATAGAACTGATGACTACTATTAGCGATATAAGGCACGCTATAACGCTGTCCATTAACTTCCGCATTTAACCGAACACTCAATGAAGCCTTAGCGCTGGTCGCAAGAGGCGTTATCTTCTCTGCTTTCCTTACTGGCTTCTCAATCGCTTTTGCTACTGGCTTGGATGTCAGCGGCTTAGCCGTTTTAGCGGGAACTTGCTGCGTCACTTTGGCAGTACGTTGAGGTGTATTGGCAGAAGCGTTGCGTTCCACTTGGCGGATAAAAGCATCACGATAACCAGATAAGGCTTTGACTTGAACAAGCTCTTGCTTGGCGATCTCAGCATCGCTGTATGGACCAATCAGACAACGATAGCTATTTTTCTGAGGCAGCATCCAAACATCGGTGGTGATTTTGGCGTACAAGGTTTTCGCTTGAGTTAGTGCCATGGGTGCATCAAGAATGCCGCACTGAATCCAATAAAGCGATGTTGCGCTCACAGGAACGTCATTGCTCCAAATCCCATTTCCAATCGGACAGGATTTATCTAAAACCGGCAGTTCATTGGTGGAGGGCTGGGAAGCGTCACACAACGCATCCTCAGCATAAACTGGTAAAGGAACCACACTACTGGTTAACAACAAGGTGCCCAACAAAGCACTAAACGAAAAACAACCTAATCCCTTAACACCATTTAAAGAGCTCATAAACATCCTCTGAACACTCTTGGCTATTGTTATCAGCGGCACAAATAAAAAGAGCCGCAATTATCTGCGACTCTTAGTGTAGTGACGATCGGGATTAAAAATCAATCACTCTGGATCACCCTTTGTAGATTTTCGGGTTGAATACATCACGTAGCCAGTCACCTAATAGGTTAATAACCAACACTAAGGTAATCAGAACAATGCCTGGGAACACGGTAATCCACCACGAACCAGAGAAAATGTAGTTAAAACCGATACTGATCAAAGAGCCCAATGATGGCTGGTCTACTGGCAGACCAAGACCTAAGAACGACAGCGCCGCTTCGGACATGATTGCATTCGCAACCTGTACCGTTGAGATAACCAAAATTGGCGACAAACAGTTAGGCAGAATATGACGGAACATGATACGTGGCGCTCTAAAGCCCATCACTCGCGCTGCTTCTACATACTCTTTCTTTTTCTCTGCAAGAACCGAGGCACGGATAGTACGTGCATACTGCGGCCATTCCGCCACACCAATTATCACGACCAGCATTGTCACGGCATATTGGCTATAGAACTCAGTGCCGAAGCTGGCCTTAAAGATAGCAGAGACTATGATCGCAACCATCATGGTTGAAAACGACAACTGAACATCAGCAAAACGCATCAAGAAGCTATCGATACGACCACCGAAGTAACCCGCTGATAGCCCAATCACAATACCTAGGAATAACTGTAAACCTACCGCTAGGAAACCAATGGTCAGAGACAGTCGAGAACCATAAAGAATGGTGGATAAAATATCACGACCTTGGTCATCGGTGCCTAATACGAAGTTCTCGTCACCGTCTTCCATCCAAGATGGCGGCAGCTCCGAGTCCATAATATCGATAGACGATAAATCATATGGGTCAGTAGGGGCGATGACAGGCGCAGCTAGTGCTAACACCAAGAACATCATGAAGACCGTAAAACTTGCCATAGCGACTTTGTCGCGCTTGAAGTAATACAAGAAGTCCGAGTTTTTAAAACGCTCCCACGCTGAAGGAGCAGCAGCTACATTTGCTTGGCTCATGGTTATGCTCCTTTTCCAGTTAGGTTTACGGTTGGGTTAATCAAGCCGTACAACAAGTCAACGATAGTGTTCGTCACCACGAAGATAAGGCCAACGAAAATAACGTAAGCGGTAATCAATGGTGTATCTACACGGTTAATCGCTTCAAGGAAAAGGAAGCCTGTGCCAGGCCACTGGAAGACGGTTTCAGTCAGGATGGTATACGCCACCATAGTACCGATCTGAACACCACCAACGGTCAAAACAGGTAACATCGTGTTTTTAAGGGCATGTTGATAGTAGATTTTTTTAAGAGGTAGCCCTTTTGCTTTCGCAAACTTGATGTATTCCGAGCTCAGTACTTCTAACATTTCAGAACGAACCAAGCGAATGAAAAGTGGCAACATAATCGATGCCAATGCGATACATGGCAAGATAAGGTGCTTAATACCATCAATTGTGAAGAATCCTGACTCCCAACCGAGCACGTTCGCAGTTTCACCACGCCCGAAAGACGGTAGCCAGCCTAACTCAATAGAGAATACATACATCAGCATGATCGCCGTTAGGAAAACCGGAATCGAGATACCAATACTACTGCCGGCCATCACCAGCTTGGTAAAGAAACTCTTTGGGTGAATTGCCGAGTACACACCGAGTGGTATCGATAAACAAATAATAATAAGCGTCGCGCCGAATACCAGCTCTAGTGTTGCCACCAGCTTATCGAGAATAACCTCAACGGCAGGACGTTTGAAAAAGTATGAAGTGCCAAGATCGCCTTGCAGCGCTGCACCAATAAAACGAGTGTATTTTGTTACGAAAGGATCGTTGAGGCCCAACTCATCACGCAGTGCTTGACGCTCTGCTTCCGAAACCGACTGACCTACAAGCTCACGCAGCGGGTCACCCAGGTTATCCTGAATGGCAAACGCCACCAAACTGATCACAAACATCACTATCAGTGCCTGAAACAGGCGCTTGACCAGAAACGAAAACATTCCTTGCCCCTTAACTATCCATAGATCTCATTGAGAGAGAAACATTCAGTCTTAATAACCACTCAATCCGACTGAAATAAACTGAGCTGAGTAGAGAGAATTGAGGAGGGGAACACTCCCCTCCTACATCACAATCACTTGTGATTATTCAACCACTAGGTCGCCAAAGTAAGGCATTACCATTGGGTTAACAATTGCTGCTGCTTTCACGTTAGACTTCGCGCCCCACGCCTCACTTTGCCAGTGTAGCGGTACGAATGCTGCGTCGTTGTATAGTGTCGCCTCAACGTCTTTCAGCATTTCAGCACGCTTAGCAGGATCCGTTTCTACGTTTGCTGCTTCAACAATCGCATCCATTTCTGGGTTTGAGTAGTGACCACAGTTGTACTGACCACGACCCGTTTCTTCGTTACGAGTCATTGTTAGGAACTCGTTGAAGTTCGCTGAATCTTCAGTATCTGAGTGCCAACCAATCATCATCATGTCTGCTGCACACACATCAAACTCTGGCCAGTATTGCGCTTTAGGCATTGTCTTAAGATCTACTTTGATGCCGATCTTAGACAGCATCGCTGCCGCTGCTTGCGCTACTTTCGCGTCGTTCACATAACGGTTGTTAGGTGCCATCATCGTTAGCGTGAAGCCATTTTCATAGCCAGCTTCTTTCATCAACTCTTTCGCTTTTTTCACGTCGTAACGTGGAACAAGCGCATCGTTGTGACCAACGTAGCCTGCTGGGCTTTGCTGGCCAGCAGCTGTTGCGAAGCCTTTCATGATTTTCTTCACGATACCTTCGTTGTTGATTGCGTGAACAATCGCCTGACGAACGCGAACATCTTTCAGTGCTTCGTTGCTTTCTTGGTTCATTTGGAATGTGATGATACGCGTACCAGGTAGCGTCACTAGATCAACACCTTCAGCGCTAGCTACACGCTTGTGGTCGTTTGGCGCAACTGGGTGAATCATGTCAACACCGCCAGAAAGAAGTGCTGCTACACGCGTTGCATCTTCTTTGATTGGTACTAGTGTTAGCTTGTCTACGTTACCTTTAGATTCTTTGTCCCAGTAATCAGCGAAACGCTCAAATTCAACCTTAACGCCTTGCTCACGAGCCGTTACGATGAATGGACCAGTACCAGAAACATGCGTCGATGCAAAAGAGTTACCGTGCTTAACTAGCTCAGATTTGTCTTTGCCATCTGCCGTTTTACCTGAGTAAAACTTGCTATCCATAGGGAAGATGTACGTCGCTGTTTGCAGTACAAGTGGGTAAGGACCTTTAGTCACTAGGTCAAACGTGTAGTCATCAACCTTAACGATTTTCTCATACGGGTCGAAGATAGCTTTAAAGTCAGGAGAGCTTTGAAGACGGTTAAATGTCCAAACAACATCGTCTGCTGTTAGGTCATTACCAGAGTGGAACTTAACGCCTTCACGTAGCTTAAAACGAACCGTCGTGTCATTCACACGTTCCCAGCTTTCAGCTAGACGAGGTTCGAAGTCCATTTCTTGGGTGAAACGAACGAGTGGGTCAAATACCATGTGTGACATTTGCAATGTGCCACCAGACAACTGCTCATGCGGGTCTAGAGATACTGGGTCAGCTGCATAGCCAACTTTGATATCTGCTGCCAGAGTATTAAAACTTAGGCCCGCTGCCATTAGCGCCACTGCTAATTTGCTTTTCATGGTTCTCATTTGCATAACTCCTTCATGCGGGGATCCGGATCCCTTGTTGTTGTGTTTGCTTCTGTTATCGAGTCCCAATAGGGAATTGTATGGCTTACGCCGTTTTTGCTACATCATCTCTTAAGCCTTTGAATTCAGGCATTAAGGAAATTAGGTGCTGACTGTATTCATGCTGCGGATCAGTAAACAACTGCTCCGTCGGTGCCACTTCCAATAGAGTACCCATTTGCATCACACCCACTCGGTCACACATTTGACGAATTACCGGCAAGTCATGACTGATGAACAGCATGGTCAGATTAAGTTCTTGTTGTAGATCTTTGAGTAGGTTAAGTATTTGAGCCTGAACCGATACATCAAGTGCCGACGTTGGTTCATCACAAATCAACAAACGAGGACGCGTTGCTAGTGCACGTGCGATAGAAATACGCTGACGCTGACCACCTGAGAATTCATGTGGGTACTTCACTCCCGCCATTTTTCCTAGGCCTACGTGCTCAAGCAGGTCTTCGACGATTTGCTTAGTTTCGCTTTCGTTTGCCGTCAGTTTATGGAATCGAATCGGCTCTGCAATGATGTCGTAGATTTTCATACGAGGGTTCATCGACGTGTACGGGTTCTGGAACACCATCTGCATCTGGCGACGCATCGGGCGACGCTCTTTCTCAGACTTCAGCGACGTAAGGTCAATACCTTCAAACGTGACTTTGCCAGAGTTAGGGGCATAGAGACCTGCAATCACACGTGCAATGGTCGATTTACCCGATCCCGATTCACCCACTAATCCAAACGTTTCACCTTCATGTACTTCAAAGCTAACGTTGTTTGATGCTTGAACATACTCACGTCGGCTTTCAAATAGCGAATCTTTAGTAACGAAGCGTAGGTTGACGTTTTCTACGTTAAGAAGCGGACCAGTATAATCACGGTGATCTTGGCTTTGACCCAACCAGTGGTTCTTAACATCCAACGGTTCCATCTCATGTGCTTCTTCTATGTAGCTCACAAGAGGGAAACGATCGAGTTTCATGTCTGAACGCGGTACTGCAGAAATCAGGCTACGTGTGTATGGGTGATCAGGTTCACCCAGTACTTTTGCCGTTGGCCCAAACTCTACCAAGTCACCACGGTACATTACCGCCACGCGATCCGTTACGTTAGAAACCACACCCATATCGTGCGTCACCAACATACAACCAACATTGTTCTTGATGCACAGGTCGCGAATCAAACCTAAAATTTGATCCTGAATCGATACATCAAGTGCTGTCGTAGGTTCATCCGCAATGATCAGGTCCGGTTCGCCGGCAAGCGCGATAGCGATCACCACACGCTGACGCATACCACCAGAGAATTGGTGAGGATATTGCTTCAAGCGGTTTTCTGGTTGTGGGATACCCACTTGATTCATAAGATTGAGCGCGCGTTGATACGCTTCATCATCCGATACCTTCATATTGGCATGGATGGTTTCTTTTAATTGTTGCTCAACAGTGAATAGTGGGTTGAGAGAGGTCATTGGGTCTTGGAATATAAACCCGATTTTTGAGCCACGAACTTTGCGCATCGCTTCTGGCGTTAAACCAGAGACTTTTTCTCCATCTAGGAAAACCTCACCACCAGCAATAACGCCAGGAGGTGAAAGCAAATCGATAACTGCGTTACCTACCGTTGATTTGCCCGCGCCGGACTCCCCAACCACACCAACTATTTCGCCGCGTTCAATATTGAACGACAAAGATTTAACCGCGGCATGTACCCCATGGCGTGATGGGTATTCGATACGAAGATCTTTTACTTCTAATAGTGACATTACCAGACCTCTACTGCTTTGGCAGCTTTCTGCCCCTGTCTGAAAAATTGAATCCATTCTTAGGCAGCATTTTCTGCTGACTATTTATAAGGGCATCAATTTGGCAAATCTTTCACAGAAAAGCAACAAAAATAGGATAAAAATTCGAAATTGAGCAAATCTAAAGCAGTATAAATAAATATATATGCAGTTTAAGTACATATAGTAGTGGTACAAGTGGCATGAAAAGTTGATGTACACTCAGAAATTCGTGCTAGACAACGAACATAAAACGCCGAACTTCACGTTATCGGCAATATTTATGACTAATGCCACCCGCATATTTATTCTGATGTAGTTTTAACACTATAGAAACATAAATTTTGTAACATGACAGAGTGCAGCACCAAACTCTAGATCTTCATCACATTTAATACACTGATCACTTTGATAATTCGATTACACAGTATTTTCCGCTATTGTGATTTACAACAAGTCACAATCCTGCATATTGAACAAAATACTGGCTATCGTTCGATCGGTAGAATTTAGCTCCAATTCTTACTCATGAAGAATGGGGGAAATGTTATTCAATGGCAGTTCTCATAGACGAACCACTGAAGATTTAGCCGTAGCAATGGCACTTAACAGTCCAAATCCCCCATCAAGCGCCGTAATTACGTTTTAGTGAGGTGTAGTTGTCGGTTCAAAACGGAAAATAGCTTCTATTTTCCTCCACAATTGTTCGCCCGCAATAAATATCGCCGCAACAAAGGTGATATCGCAAGCTAGTGCTATTACCTTTCGATATTCCATCCAGTCCACTCCAAAGGTGGGAAAGTAAAACAGCACAATATTCATAACAGGGCCCGCCACTACCATCAGCAGTAATCCCACATAATAGCCAAGCCTTGTCGAGTGGCGGCTAGGTTTGAGCTTCAGTAAATGTCTAACAAACCAATTTCTGATATGCTGCAGGCGCTCCTTGCCTAACAAGCACAGAGCGACAATAGTCGCCACTTCAGGTACACCAAAAATCATTGCACCGCTAAGTAGCGCTTTTTTACTGCTGCAAATCTCCATTGAACTAATCAAGGGAATTAGTAACGGACTTGATAAAGCGAGCAACAGTGCCACCATGCCCAAGCTAACTCGCAAATAAGCTAATACTGAGCGGAACAAAACGCCAAAATCTAATTTCATTTATCGAACACCCTGTTACCCCTCATATAAGAATAAGGGGAGGATAGAAGGGGAAAGCGACTAGTGTATGTCCCTGCGGAGCACTGAGGTCTTACAGCGTATTCCACCACAAAGCTTCGCGTGATGAGCAAATGGAACGGTCACAACCGTTAGCCCTTTTGCTTCCAGTTTTCGATTGAGGGCTGGGGTCTCTTCTGGCATTAAGATGTGGTTTTCATCAAGCATCACTGCACAAGGCCCGGTTGCCAGCGCCTCTTCTCTGTTTGCCCATACCACATCAAAGTCATCCATAAATTCAGGTAAGCCCTTTGGAAAGGCATCTCGATAGGCGATAACAAGTTTAGGGCCGGCTACACACATAACGGCGAACAAATGATGGATTCCTGTATCCTCCACTTCTGTTATGCATACTTGGTAACCATCGTGTTCTAGCATGCGCTTAACCCATTCAGCGCCACGAGCGTTAGTTGATGAAGGGCCCGTTGCCACCAGTACTCTTCCATCGCCTAAGTTGAGTACATCTCCCCCCTCATAAATATAATCTCGACTTAACGTCGGCCTTGGTGCCGTGTAATGTAAAATGTGGTTATCACCATCAATAAATGGCTGATGGAGTTCTCGCACTGGCGCAATAGAGGCCCAGCCCATATCGCTTGCCCAAACATTCTCCAAAACATTTCGACCTACAACCCAAATAGGTTCTGCAGCGAAGATTTGGGTAAAGACATTCGTTCTTTGGCACGCGGTTATCTCTTCTTCAGGCACTTCCCTAGCCTGATGAACCTTTACGCCAAAGCTCTGAAACGCCTTGACCAACGCATCATTCTCACGCTCTAGAGCCGCAGAAAATGACGGAGAAGCATGAGAAAGTAACTGTCCTCCCGCTTTTTCACAGAGATCATATAAGTCGGGCTGAAGTACACTCTGATATGTTGCTTTTACCTCTTCTGTTAGTACTGGCAGGCGGAAGTTCTGGCTATAACCCACAATCACCTCTAGAAGCTTCCCATAAAGGTTGAACTCCCCATAACTGTGTTTGGTTGCAGCTGGTACATAAACTTGGTTTTGTGTTGTGATTTTCGACATAGGATTACTCCTCAAATGGGTTAGAAAAAGAGAGTCCTTTCTCCGATGAACACTTTGAGGTTAACCCAGTCGGCTAAAGAGCAAAAAACACTCTGCGCAGTGAAAGGCTTTCACTTTGGGCGGATATAAGAAGACAACTGAAACAGGAGGATAATGCGCCCTGACCACAACTCGATAGGAAACCAACCCCTCAACTTCAACACCCGCTTCACTACCAATATAAGTTGATATACTGGGCAATTGCAGCTGATTCGAGTTTAACGGCTCACTATTACTTTGCTCGATAATGGTGTAATGCAAGTCGGCAATATTGTTTGCCACTGACGACTCGCTGACCAGCAACACGCGAGTATGCTTGTCTTTCTTAATCAACTTGCTTTCTCGCAACCCAATGATGACATCACCACTAAACACATTCACAACATTGAGTTGCAATTCAGCGACATAGTCTGCTGCACGTAAAGAGGGAGCGGCGATTAACACCAAAATGAAGGATAGCTTTCGTAAACAATCCATTTCTAACACCTTTACACATTTTCTTCGGAACAGCAGCGTAGTCGAGTTAAGTTCAGCAAGAAACTTAAACTCTGAACGTAAATCCATACAGCACTGGTTACCAACTAGCTTCTGTTCAGCTGACTATGACGAGCTAGGCGATTAACCAACTTAGCTTCTGCCCTTAGCTGTTGCTGCCAGACCAAGCTAAAGCGCCGTTGATAGCTTGGTTTTTCCGTCAGTTCTACCTTGCCTTCGCTCAAAGCCATAATTACCTCACCTTTTGGTAGCCAGCCTTTGCCATGAAAATTTATCAAGGCTTCAAGCATATCGGCCGGTCGGTTAAATGAAATAAGGTCTTTGTATTGTTGTGTACCGTTAGCCCACAACGACTGTCCGCTTTCATTGTGAACAGACATCATCCGATGCTGTTTGCCTGCCTGTAATGGTGCTTGTACCTCGACAAACTCGCGCTCTCCTAAGTGTTGAGCTTCAAGAAAGGGAGGTAAATGCGATAACGGTTGAGTCAACGCTAAGTCACATTGCTGTTTTATCAGTAACTGATGAATGGTTACCGTATCAGTACGAAACAAATCTATGCTTCGAAGCGAATTGTCAGCGATGATGAGCTGAGAGAGCTGATTCACTTCATCCAGTGCGATGCCGTAATCAAAACAAACCCTCAGACTTTTGACATTCTCTTTGCTAGAGAAGGTGTGAGTGAGGGTCAGCACATCATCAAACTCCATTGCTCGCGGTAAAAACCTCAGACCAAAAGACGAGAGTTTGAGTGGCCGAGTACCTTTAATAAACAGCTCGCAACCAAGAGAAGCTTCCAAGCGACTTCACTGTTGCCGTAAGCGCTGGCTGACTTTTGCCAAGTGCTCGTGCCGCTTTTCTCACGCTGCCATGATGAGCAATAGCAACAAAAGTTTTGATTTGGTCAAGAGTCATCCTGTTGTCTACCTCTCATTGACTTACTCATCGCCCAGTCTGTCAAACATTGCAACACTTGACTCCCTGTTAAATGCTCTCCCCAGAAAACCGACACTCCCCAAGTCGCTTTAAGGTGCGGTTCTGTTACGATTTTCATAGTGTCTGTTAGATCAATATTGTTATATACCGCAGACGTATGACTCGGTAACTCCGAAAGAATGGCAGCTATTTGTTGATGATCGGTGACTCGAATTTGCCAAGGACAAGGGAAATCGAAGCGCTTGTATATCGGAGCGGAAGTTCGCTTAGCATGAGAAATAGAGAGTTGAGGCAGTGTCAGAAGGTGGCCACTGTCGAAAACGATTGGCGACTGGTTGCTGGATTCTAACAGCTCTTCACTACTGGTTATCAAGTAACTATCCACAGTACCAAGTGAAAAAAAGTTTGGTGTTTCGGGCCAAGGTAAATCAACCAGTGTCACTATCCAATCTAGGCGCTGGGCATTAAAGGCGGCAATCAATTCATCACTGGGCAAGCAATTGACTCTAATACTGATATCCAAATCGATGATAGAAGCTAAGATTTCTTGTTGCCAGACTCGGGGTAAAGCGATATCAACACCGAGTGTCATCTGTGTTGGTGACTCAACGGCCACTGCGTTTTTTAGCTCGTAGTAACTAGCAATCACAGCCTCTGCCCAAGGAAGTATCGCCTCCCCTTTTTCCGACAACTGTTTCTTGCCCGTGCCAACCACAAACAACTCACCCCAGCGGCTTTCCAAATTCTGTATCGCCAGACTTACCGGGCCGTGAGTCTTGCCAAGCTTTTCAGCCGCCGCTACCACCGATCCTGTTTTCGCAACAGCGACAAAGCTCTCTAACTGCTCAATTGATGCCAAGTGATAACCTTTTTAAACCATTAGCTCTAGATATTAGTTTATCAAAGATATTTAACATGGCCTCACGTTTTAGGGAAAGCACTGATTTTGGCTTGCAACATCATGTAGGGAATGCGGGATAAGACAAGCACATTCACCCAATGTCTATATGAGGTTTTTATGAATATCAATGCCATCAAAGCGTTTGTTATTACTACCGAGCTCGGCTCCATTTCCGCAGCTGCGAAAGCGATGAACAAAGGTCGGGTCCAAGTAAGTCAGTGGATCGCCAATCTTGAGTTGGATTGGGGGATCGAGCTGTTTGATCGTGCTGGGCACAAACCCGTGTTAACAGAACAAGGTCAAGCGCTCTTGGATAAAGCATCATCCATTCTACAGCTGTCTGAAAAGTTAGCGTCTCACGTCGAGAAAATAAACGGTTCGGGCGCAGGCTGCATCCGACTTGGGATCACGACATTTATCGACCCGAAAATTGTTTCTCATCTTATCCACCAGCTGCGCGACATTGATGCTGAAATGGATCTGCAGATTGAATTTTCGCCTTGTGATGACCTCATAGCGTCAACCGATTACGACTTTATTATTAGTCACTATCCCTATAGCGGGATTGGTCACTGGGAGTTTATGAATGTCACACAGCGCCAATTCGTTTCAGTCTGCGCGCCTCAACATTCTATCGCCCAACTCGATGAAGTCTCTACAGAACAGCTCAGTCAGCATTTAGCTATCGCTATTACGCAGCAAAATGAATCTTTATGGGGTAGTTACAAGTTCGACACCATGTCGGTCAACAACGTGGCAACCGCAAGACAACTCGCCAAAGATGGCATTGGATGGATCTGTATCGATCAAGACTCAATTAAACATGAGTTGAACAACAATGAGCTCGTCATCATCAATCACCGCGAAGCCATTCAGCGAAGTAAGTTTGGCCTTGGCTACCGCGATTCACACTGTGCTAATGGAATACGAGAAGTACTCTATAACGTTCTTCGTCAGCACGTCTCGCACTAGCGTCGCCTCTGTCATAAACATCGACAGAGTCTGATTTTTACAAAAACGCGCTCCTGATTACTATGCGCTTCGAAACACACAATAAGGTCACAAGACCAAACTTTAAAACGAGGAAAATATGAAAAAAGCAACTTTGAAAACCGTTACCGTACTGGCTCTAGTGAGCGCAATCTCGGCTCCTGCTTTGGCGTCAGACGATTCTGGGTTTTATGTGGGAACGTATATGGGTGCGATGTCAGCATCAAACACAGACGCAGGCAAAGGCACCATTAATCAACCTAGCTACCCAGGCAACATTGACGATACAAATGTTAAAAGCAACTTTCGCTCACTAGGACTTAAAGCGGGTTACGACTTTAACTCGATGTTTGGGGCGGAAATGCGTCACAGTCGCGACAGTGGCAAGGTAGAGAAAAATGGTCAAGGTTTAGAAGTTGGCAGTCAAACCGGACTTTACGGAAAGATCAAATTCAATGTATCAGACAGCATTGAGCTGTATGGCTTAGCTGGTGTAAATAACATCCGCCTAAAACAAGCTGGTTTTAAGGAAAATGACAGCAAAAAGACCATCAATTCCTTCTCATACGGTGTTGGAGCTCAATACAACTTTACCAACTCACTAGGCGCAAACTTAGAGCTAATGAAGCTGTCTAACCACAAACAGTTTGATGCGCACTCTATCAACCTAGGTCTAGCTTACAAATTCTAATTCTCTCTACAACTTAACCAAGTTTGCAAGGATGCAACTTGCCCACTACAACTTAGCACCAAGCCTTCTCTTGGCTGCCTTTACCTTTCACTCTATTTATTACCATCCCAAAATGCAAAAATCCTCAGCACATGACAAGACTTACTTGAGCTAGATATTTAACAAACAAAGCTACTAAAGACGAAAGTGTATTGCACCTTGTCATCCAACTTTCGGTTCAATAAACCAGATTTCAAACGAAAAAAAGCCTCGTCGAAAGACGAGGCTTTTAGATGGTGGTCGGTGAAGAGGGATTCGAACCCCCGACCCTCTGGTCCCAAACCAGATGCGCTACCAAGCTGCGCTATTCACCGACGATGTTTTATTACGAGTTAATTCGTAAAGGGGAGCAAACGCTACCAAAATAAATGGGGTGGCTAACGAGATTCGAACTCGCGACCACCGGAATCACAATCCAGGGCTCTACCAACTGAGCTATAGCCACCACAAATTTTGTTTTGTTACCGTTTATAACGATAACTGAAATAGTGGTCGGTGAAGAGGGATTCGAACCCCCGACCCTCTGGTCCCAAACCAGATGCGCTACCAAGCTGCGCTATTCACCGACAATGTTCTTTTCAGAACGTTTTCGTTTCGATTAAATCAAAACTGGAAACCGAAGTCACCAAAATAATGGGGTGGCTAACGAGATTCGAACTCGCGACCACCGGAATCACAATCCAGGGCTCTACCAACTGAGCTATAGCCACCATTATGTTTTGCCAATATTTTATCCGGATGGCGCGCCCGAAAGGATTCGAACCTTCGACCTTTGGCTCCGGAGGCCAACGCTCTATCCAGCTGAGCTACGGGCGCATGCCCTATCGGCGGATGGGAATAATACGTATATCACACTATGTCGTAAAGTACTTTTTCAACTTTTTTTCTCGTTTGTTGTCTTTTTCAGCACTTTGAAGCAATAAATAGTGGCTTTACGATGTGATTCACCCCGTGAAGCTGAAAAGTTGTGGTTTATTGCAACAAGTTAACAGGATATAATCACCCAATGTTTACATTGATTTAACAGTCGTTAAGTCAGCAAGCAGAATAAATCGTATAAATGAATAGCAAGCACCGACTTGCTACCTTGTTGGATAGTAAAGTGAGTTTAATGGATATGTCTCGTCGAATCTTAACAGTGTTGTTCGCTGCACTAACTTTTTCTACTGCCTCTTTCGCAGCGGATGTGAGCCAAGAAGAATATGACGCTATCGCAGAGCGTATTAAACCAGTGGGTGATGTTTACTTAGCAGGTAGTGAGCCTGTGGTTGCTGAACCTACCGGTCCACGTGATGGCGCTACCGTTTACAACACCTTCTGTACTGCCTGTCACTCCATTGGCGTTAGTGGCGCACCTAAAACGGGTGACGCTGCCGATTGGGGACCTCGTATTGCTCAAGGTAAAGACGTTCTTAAAGACCATGCAATTAATGGCTTCAACGCGATGCCAGCAAAAGGCTCTTGTATGGACTGTTCTGATCAAGAAATCGTTGATGCTATCGAGCATATGATTGCCGGACTATAGTGTCACGAACTCAATGATCGACAAGGGGGCTGATTCAGCCCCCTTGTTTATTTTTACTTCTTATTAAACATTGCCCGAATATTAGCAATGTGTGCCTGACCTTTTTGCATTCGTTCTTCTGCAGACACCGTTTTTTTTGCTTGTTCCCATTCGACATCATCAAACGGCAATTCATCTAAGAATCGACTATGTTCTGGCTTAATCAGCTCGCCATACTGTCTTCGCTCTTTACATATAGTAAAGGTGAGTTCTTTTTGGGCACGAGTAATGCCTACATACATTAGTCGCCTTTCTTCTTCTACGTTATCTTCATCTATGCTGGTTTGATGTGGCAGGATGCCTTCCTCAGAACCAATAAGATAAACATAAGGGAACTCAAGACCTTTCGAGGCATGCAGTGTCATTAGCTGAACAGCATCACTGTCGTCCTCATCTTCTCCGCGCTCCATCATATCTCGAAGCGTGAGCCGTTGAACGACCTCTTTTAATGACTTCTCTTCCTTATCATAATTATCGCCTTCTAAATCTGCGACAATCCATGAGTAGAGATCAGAAACGTTCTTCATGCGCATTTCTGCGGCTTTAGCACTGGAAGAGGTCTCATAGAGCCAATCTTCATAGTTGATGTCGCGAACTAATGAACGCACAGCTTCAACTGTATTACCGCGCTCTGCGTTATCAGCTATGGTCACAACCCACTGCGTGAATCGTCGTAAGTTCTCTAAGCCACGCCCTGATAAGTGTTGCTCCAAACCCAACTCAAAGCTAGCTTCGAACAAGCTTTTGCCACGCATATTGGCGTAGCTACCTAGTTTTTCCAACGTAGCAGGACCAATCTCACGACGAGGCGTATTAACGATACGTAAGAAAGCATTATCGTCATCAGGATTTACCAAAACTCTCAGGTAGGCCATGATGTCTTTGATTTCAGCACGACCAAAAAATGAAGTACCGCCGGAAATTTTGTAAGGCACACGGTTTTGCATCAAGACTTTTTCGATAAGTCGTGACTGGTGGTTGCCTCTATATAAGATAGCGTAATCGCGATATTCAGTTCGATTCACGAATCGATGCGCAATTAGTTCACCCGTCACGCGCTCCGCTTCATGATCTTCATTTTTCGCTTTGAGTACTTTGAGCTTTTCACCGTCAGGGATCTCTGAGAATAATGACTTCTCAAACACGTGTGGGTTGTTAGCAATCAAGATGTTGGCCGCACGCAAGATACGACTGGTTGAACGATAGTTCTGTTCAAGCATCACAACTTTGAGGCTAGGGAAGTCTTTGTTCAGGAGAATCAAGTTTTGAGGCTTTGCGCCGCGCCACGAGTAGATTGATTGATCATCATCACCTACGACAGTAAAACGTGCACGCTCTCCCACCAGCAACTTAACCAATTCGTATTGGCTAGTGTTGGTATCTTGGTACTCATCGACCAGCAGGTACTGAATGCGCTTTTGCCAACGAGTACGAACTTCTTCATTGGTTTTTAGCAGAATAACGGGCAGAGCAATTAAGTCATCAAAGTCGAGCGCGTTATACGCTTTCATTTGTACTTGATACATTTCATAGCAGTGCGCAAATAACTGCTCTTGCTCTGAACGAGCTGAGCCTTTTACCTGCTCTGGAGTCAGCATGTCGTTCTTCCAGTTAGAAATAGCGCCAAGCAATGAACGCAGCAGGTCTTTATCACCATCGAGTTGTTGTTCGGTCAACTCTTTGAGTAGCGCCATTTGGTCCTGATCATCAAACAAGGAGAAACCAGCTTTGAGTCCAAGTGCATTATACTCGCGACGTATGATATTGAGTCCCATGGTATGAAAGGTGGAAACCATAAGGCCTTTGGATTCATTTTTACCTAAGGTTTGTCCTACACGCTCTTTCATTTCACGCGCGGCCTTGTTGGTAAACGTTACGGCAGCAATATTTCTCGCTTTATAACCACAGCTTTGTACTAGATACGCTATCTTATTAGTTATCACGCGGGTTTTGCCCGACCCGGCACCGGCAAGAACCAGACATGGACCAGAGACGTATTTTACCGCCATATCTTGCTGCGGATTTAGCTTCATTGGTGTGCTCACTACTCACGAATTGTAACGCGCACATAATAGACTGCTAATGCTGACAATGCCACGCTCCGTAGGATTTTTTAACTTTTATAGAATAGTGATTAAAAATAAGTTGCGTAAATATACCTCAATTGTTTTATAATGAATGAACGTTCATTCACTATCTATCGGATGGCTATGACGACTATGAATACCAGTGATAAACGACTACAAATCCTCGAAGCGGCACAAAAAATGGTGGCGGAAAAAGGGATTCAAGGCGTATCAATGCAGAAACTGGCCAATGAGGCCGGTGTTGCAGCTGGCACAATATATCGATATTTCGATGACAAAGACCATCTGTTAGAAGAATTGAGGCTTTACGTGGTATCACGCATGGCCAAAGCCGTTCAAGCAGGTGTAGGAGCCGACCAACCATTGAAAGAGCAGTATCGTAAGATGTGGCTCAATATCTGGCACGTCGCAGCTTCAAACATCGATTCGTTGAAAACTCGTGCTCAATATGACTCTATTCCTTCGAAAAATTGTTATACAACTAGGGAACAAGAACGAAAAATGTTTGCCCAAGTTGACAACCTATTCACAGAAGGAAAGAAACAAGGGGTTTTTAAAAACCTCGATAATGAAATCCTATCTGGACTAAGCTTAGAAGCAAGTGTATCGCTTGCACGTAAGCATGCTCTGGGTCTATATCAACTGGATGACGATGCGCTAGATGCAGCTATCGAAGCCAGTTGGGATGCAATAATAAAACACTAATGTGGAGTTCTCGTTAGAATGAAAAAGTGGACATTTTTCATGCTACTTATCGCCGTTCTGCTATTTGGCAGCGTGATAGGTTTCAATCTGTTTAAGCAACAGAAAATCGCTGAATATTTAGCAAACCGCCCGGAGCCTGAGTTTCCAGTCACCGTAACAACCGTGAAACCTGTTGATTGGGTACCGGTTATCGAAGCTATTGGTTTTGTGGAACCAAACCAAGGTGTGACGTTAACCTCTGAAACCAGTGGCGTTATCAGCAATATCTCATTCGCGTCAGGCTCTCAAGTAGAAAAAGGTCAACTCCTTGTTTCTCTTGATTCTGATGTAGAGAAAGCCAACCTTAAAAGCTCAGAAGCTCGCCTTCCTGCAGCAAAAGCAAAGTACAAGCGCTACCAAGGTCTTTATAAGAAAGGTTCAATTTCAAAAGAATCTTATGATGAAGCGGAGGCTAGTTACTTCTCTCTATCTGCTGATATTGAAAGCTTGAAAGCTCAAATTGACCGTCGTGAAATCAAAGCGCCATTTGGTGGTGTTGTTGGTATTCGTAACGTGTTCTTGGGTCAATACCTTCAACCAAGCGATCATATTGTACGCTTAGAAGATACTAGCCTGATGAAACTGCGCTTTACGGTTCCACAAACTGACTTCTCTCGTATTTCTATTGGTCAAGATGTAGACATCTTCGTTGATGCGTATCCAAACCAAGCGTTTAAGGGCTCTATCAGTGCGATTGAACCTGCGGTGAGCATCCAAAGTGGTCTGATTCAAGTTCAAGCGGACATTCCAAACAACGACGGTAAGCTGCGTAGCGGTATGTTTGCACGTGCAAATATCATCCTACCTAAACTTGAAAACCAAGTAACCCTTCCACAAACGGCGATTACATTCACCCTATATGGTGACAATGTTTATGTCGTTGAAGATGTTGATGGTGTGAAACGCGTTAAACAGCAAGTAGTTAAAGTGGGTGAACGCACAGGCGATATCGCTCATATTCTAGAAGGCGTGAAAGCAGATGATGTCATCGTTACATCTGGTCAAGTTCGCCTAAGTAACGACGTCAAGGTCAAAGTGGTAGAAAGCGATGCGACAGTACCACCGGCTGAGACACCGATGCTGTAATTGGAGGCAAAATGCGTTTTACTGATGTTTTCATAAAACGTCCTGTTCTTGCGGTATCGATCAGCTTTTTGATAGCACTGCTTGGTCTGCAAGCTGTGTTCAAAATGCAGGTACGTGAATACCCAGAAATGACGAATACCGTGGTTACCGTAACCACGAGTTATTACGGCGCGAGTGCTGACCTAATCCAGGGCTTTATTACCCAGCCATTGGAGCAGGCCGTTGCTCAAGCCGATAATATCGACTACATGACGTCACAGTCAGTCCTTGGTCAGTCGACCATCACTGTGAACATGAAGCTAAATACCGACCCTAATGCGGCGCTTTCAGACATATTGGCTAAAACCAACTCTGTTCGTTCTCAGCTTCCTAAAGAAGCAGAAGACCCAACGGTGACTATGTCTACTGGCTCAACAACGGCGGTACTTTATATCGGCTTTACCAGTGACGAGCTAGCTTCGAGCCAGATTACCGACTATTTAGAGCGTGTAATTAACCCGCAGCTGTTCACCGTAAACGGTGTATCTAAGGTCGACATGTATGGTGGCATGAAATACGCGCTTCGCGTATGGCTAGACCCACTAAAAATGGCCGCGCTTAAAATGACAGCCTCTGACATCATGAATGTCCTTAATGCCAATAACTACCAGTCAGCGACTGGTCAGGCTACGGGAGAATTCGTGTTGTACAACGGCAGTGCTGATACTCAGGTATCAAACACTGAAGAGCTGAAAAACCTTGTGGTGAGCTCTAAAGACGGCCAAGTGATTCGCCTAGGTGATATCGCAAAGGTCACCTTAGAGAAGAGTCATGACGTTTACCGTGCAAGTGCTAACGGTCAAGAGGCGGTAGTAGCAGCGATCAACGCGGCCCCTAGTGCTAACCCGATCAACATTGCTGCAGATGTGCTTCAGCTTCTTCCACAACTAGAGAAGAACCTGCCTAGCAACATCAAAATGAATGTGATGTATGACTCTACAGTTGCGATCAACGAGTCGATTCAAGAGGTTATTAAGACCATTCTTGAAGCGGCACTGATCGTACTTGTGGTTATCACTCTGTTCTTAGGTTCTTTCCGTGCGGTATTGATCCCTATCGTGACCATTCCACTATCGTTGATCGGTGTGGCAATGGTGATGCAGGCGATTGGTTTTTCTTGGAACCTAATGACGCTACTGGCTATGGTACTGGCTATCGGTCTGGTGGTAGATGATGCAATCGTTGTTCTTGAGAACGTTGACCGTCATATCAAGCTTGGTGAATCTCCATTCCGTGCTGCCATTATTGGTACACGTGAAATTGCGGTACCAGTTATTGCGATGACGCTGACGCTTGGTGCGGTATATGCGCCAATCGCGTTAATGGGCGGTATCACTGGTTCGTTGTTTAAGGAGTTCGCATTAACGCTGGCGGGGTCGGTATTTGTATCAGGCATTATCGCATTAACGCTATCACCGATGATGTGTTCGAAGCTGCTTAAAGCCAACGAGACACCAAACCGCTTTGAGGAAAAAGTACATCACGTACTAGACGGCATGACATCACGTTATGAAAAAATGCTTGGCGCGGTAATGCAACACCGTCCTGTGATCATTGCGTTTGCTGTTATCGTGTTTGCTTCTCTACCTATGCTGTTTAAGTTCATTCCAAGTGAACTGGCACCATCGGAAGATAAAGGCGTGGTGATGTTAATGGGTACAGGACCGTCTAACGCAAACTTAGACTACCTGCAAAACACCATGAACGACGTAAACAAAATCCTAACTGATCAGCCAGAAGTGGCGTTCGCTCAGGTGTTCACTGGTGTGCCTAACTCAAACCAAGCATTTGGTATTGCTTCTATGGTTCCTTGGAGCCAGCGTGAAGCTAGCCAAGCAGAAGTTGCTAACCGCGTAGGTGGTCTTGTGGCTGATGTACCGGGTATGGCTGTAACAGCATTCCAGATGCCAGAGCTACCAGGCGCTGGTTCAGGTCTTCCGATTCAGTTTGTTATTACCACACCTAACAGCTTCGAAAGCTTGTTTACGATTGCGACTGATATCTGGACTGACGTACAAAAGAATGCTCAGTTTGTTTATTCAACACTGGATCTAAACTACGATTCAGCGACGATGAAAATCAATATCGACAAAGATATGGCGGGCGCTTATGGCGTGACCATGCAAGATATTGGTATCACGCTGAGTGCGATGATGGCAGATGGTTATGTTAACCGTATCGACCTCAATGGTCGTTCTTATGAGGTTATCCCTCAGGTTGAGCGTAAATATCGTCTAAACCCAGAATCGATGAACATGTACTTTGTTCGTTCTGATGATGGTCAAGCTATTCCGCTAGGCAGCTTAATCTCTATTGATGTTGTGGCAGAGCCTCGCTCTCTACCTCACTTCAACCAGTTAAACTCTGCGACCGTAGGAGCAGTTCCAGCTCCAGGTGTGGCGATGGGAGATGCGATTGCTTGGTTTGAATCAACAGCAGAGAACAAACTACCAAGTGGTTACAACCATGACTATATGGGTGAAGCTCGTCAATACGTAACTGAAGGAAGCGCACTTTACGCAACGTTTGGTCTAGCTTTGGCGATTATCTTCTTGGTACTTGCTATCCAGTTCGAGTCCATCAAAGACCCATTCGTTATCATGGTATCCGTACCACTGGCGATATGTGGTGCTCTGATTGCTCTGGCATGGGGTGCAGCCACCATGAATATCTACTCGCAGGTAGGTCTGATTACCTTGGTCGGCCTTATCACCAAACACGGTATCCTTATCTGTGAAGTAGCAAAAGAAGAGCAGCTAAACCACAAGAAGAGCCGAATGGAAGCAGTTATGGAAGCGGCGAAAGTTCGTCTTCGCCCTATCTTGATGACAACCGCGGCGATGATTGCAGGTCTAATCCCACTGATGTACGCCACAGGTGCTGGTGCAGCTCAGCGCTTTAGTATCGGTATCGTAATCGTAGCGGGTCTTGCTATTGGTACTCTGTTTACTCTGTTTGTTCTTCCGGTAATTTATACTTACCTAGCAGAGAAGCACAAACCTCTACCAGTCTTTGTTGAAGACAAAGACCTAGAGAAGATAGCTCGAGTTGACGAAGCTTCAGCAGCTTGTCGAGAAAATCGCTCTTAAGGTGATGACTAATTAGAAAAAGGCCACAATGTGGCCTTTTTTATTAGCTCAAATAACGACTTTCTTTATCGGATTACATAGAATAAGAAGTATCACTTAAGGAGTTACCAGACATGTTTGATCCAAAGAAACTTGAACAGATTGCTAAGCAAATTCACGACTCAATGCCTCAACCAGTGAAAGAACTTGGTGCGGATGTTGATCAGAAAGTACGCCAAGTCATTCAAGGCCAATTGAATAAGCTTGACGTCGTTAGCCGTGAAGAATTTGATGTGCAAACTCAAGTGCTACTGCGCACTCGTCAAAAGCTGACAGAAATGGAACAAAAACTAGCAGATCTAGAGCAAAAGCTAGCGGATAAGTAATCGCTTCTTTCGCGGTCTTCGCAAATTGCCAAATTGCATAGACAAAAAAGGGGGGCTTACCAATTGGTAGCCCCCCTTTGCTATGTTGTGTTTACTTTATTATCTGATTTTTATTTGGTCGGCTTAGCCGCCTACAGCGATACGCTTCATGTCTGTCATGTAACCACGTAGCTCTTCACCGATGTACTCAACAGGGTGATTGCGGATAACGTCGTTTACTTCGATTAGTTTGCCGTTATCTACTTGATTAGATGTCTCACCTAGACCTTTACCGATTACGTCAGTACCGACTGATGGCATGAACTTCTCGCGAAGCAGTGGTGTTGCTACGTTAGCGAATAGGTAGTTACCGTACTCAGCTGTATCTGAGATTACTACGTTCATTTCGTATAGACGCTTACGAGCAATCGTGTTTGCAATTAGTGGTAGCTCATGTAGAGACTCGTAGTATGCAGACTCATCAATGATGCCAGATGCGGTCATTGCTTCAAACGCTAGCTCAACACCTGCGCGAACCATAGCCACCATTAGGATACCGTTGTCGAAGTACTCTTGCTCTGAAATTTCTACATCAGACGCAGGGTAGTTTTCGAATGCAGTTTCAGCCGTCTCTGCACGCCAGCCTAGAAGGTTTACGTCATCATTTGCCCAGTCAGCCATCATAGTGCTTGAGAACTCACCTTGGATGATGTCATCCATGTGCTTATTGTAAAGAGGACGCATTAGGTCTTTTAGCTCTTCAGACAGGTCAAACGCTTTCACTTTCGCTGGGTTAGATAGACGGTCCATCATGTGTGTGATGCCACCGAATTTCAGTGCTTCAGTGATAGTTTCCCAACCGAACTGAAGTAGTTTACCTGCGTAGCTTGGGTCGATGCCGTCAGCAATCATTTTCTCGTAACATACGATTGAACCAGCTTGTAGCATGCCGCAAAGAATAGTTTGCTCACCCATTAGGTCGGACTTAACTTCAGCAACGAATGAAGACTCTAGAACACCAGCACGGTGGCCGCCTGTTGCTGCTGCCCATGCTTTAGCAATTTCAAGACCATCACCTTGAGGATCGTTCTCTGGATGAACTGCGATAAGAGTCGGAACACCAAAGCCACGCTTGTATTCTTCACGAACCTCAGTACCTGGACACTTAGGTGCAACCATGACAACCGTTAGGTCTTTACGGATTTGCATACCTTCTTCAACGATGTTGAAGCCGTGAGAGTAACCTAGAGATGCGCCTTCTTTCATTAGCGGCATTACCGTCTCTACCACGTTAGTGTGCTGTTTGTCTGGAGTTAGGTTAACAACTAGGTCAGCTTGAGGAATTAGGTCTTCGTAGCTACCAACAACGAAGCCGTTGTCTTTTGCGTTTTTGAACGATTGACGCTGCTCATCGATTGCTGCCTGACGAAGTGCGTACGACACGTCTAGGCCAGAATCACGCATGTTCAAGCCTTGGTTTAGGCCTTGAGCACCACAACCAACAATGACTACTTTCTTACCTTTTAGGTAATCCGCTTCTGAAGCAAATTCAGAACGATCCATAAAACGACAACGACCTAGTTGGTCCAATTGCTCACGCAAGTTAAGAGTATTGAAATAGTTAGCCATAGTGGGGCTCTCCTGTTGAATTCTGTCCGTAGTGTCGATGGTTATCATCGAATGAGTTCATACTAATGCAGAGTCGAAATTGCTTAAAGTGATATATTCACAATTTGTCATTGCAAATAATGCAACAACAGATATCTTTAGTACTATGAATATTAAAAGTCTCCAAGCTTTTATCCATTTGTGTGAGAGTAAAAGCTTCAATAAAACCGCAACGGCAATGCATATCAGTGCGTCAGCCCTCAGTAGACAGATCCAAAAGCTTGAACAAGATACTCATCAAAACTTGTTCTTGCGCGATAACCGCTCTGTCGAACTCACGCCAGCAGGAAAAAAACTGCTCCCTGTTGCTGTAAATATCGTTAGTGAATGGCAACAGTTCCAATCAGAAAGCCAACATGGCGAGAATGAGCTGAGAGGTAAGCTTCGACTGTTTTGCTCCGTTACCGCGAGCTACAGCCACCTTCCAGAGTTGCTTGCTGAGTTTAGGTTGCTTTACCCTTATATCGAGTTCGAACTCTCTACTGGCGATCCTGCACAAGCTATAGATAAAGTCCTCAGCGATGAAACCGATATAGCCATCTCAGCATTACCAGAACTGTTACCTGCTCGATTAGAGTTTGAGCCGATCAGTGACATACCACTCTCTGTAATAGCCCCTGTTGGTGTTAGTAGTTTTGGCTTGGAATTAGCCGAAGGGCTGCCTGATTGGAACAAGATCCCATTCATTGTCCCCGAAGCAGGAACAGCACGAGAGCGAGCAAATGCGTGGTTTAAAAAAATGCGCATTAAACCCAATATATACGCTCAAGTATCAGGACATGAGGCAATTGTAAGTATGGTTGCACTGGGATGTGGCGTTGGAATTGCTCCGGAAGTGGTTATCGTAAACAGCCCAGTTCGAGATAAAATTCAACGCCTAAAACTAGAGCCTATTAAACCATTCAAACTTGGCGTGGTATGTAAACGCTCTAATCTAGAGAATCAATTGCTCTCAGCTTTCTGGAAAGTGGCTGAGAAAGTGTATATCCAGCCTTAGCATTAATAATCATCAAAAACGAAAAAGGCTCTGACCTAAGTCAGAGCCTTCAAATATGGCAGGGGTGGAGAGATTTGACCGGGCTGGCGACCCAGCTCCCAACACATCGCTTTGAAAAAGCGAAAACAAAAAAGCTCCGACCTAAGTCAGAGCCTTTAAATATGGCAGGGGTGGAGAGATTCGAACTCCCAACACGCGGATTTGGAATCCGCTGCTCTGCCAATTGGAGCTACACCCCTAAAGTGCTATCTAATCTATGCTATTTAATCGCTTAAATCAACATGTTAGATTCAAAAAAGCCTCGCAATAAGCGAGGCTTTTTAATAAGTGGCGGAGTGGACGGGACTCGAACCCGCGACCCCCGGCGTGACAGGCCGGTATTCTAACCAACTGAACTACCACTCCGCAGTGGTCTA